>CALAKE010000757.1 GCA_937922775.1 uncultured bacterium
CAGGCTGGAATCGCGCCTTTGGCCGAGGCGGTCCGAAGTGCCCC
Organism: uncultured bacterium; assembly: GCA_937922775.1. Taxonomy (GTDB): domain Bacteria; phylum Acidobacteriota; class UBA890; order UBA890; family UBA890; genus CALAKE01. The sequence goes on from CALAKE010000757.1 coordinate 45, forward strand.
CGGCTGCCAGAGACAGCCTCGCAACGCTAACGTGCTAGCCACCCGAGCACAGCGGCCAGTGCCCAGCAATACCAAGCGAACCGATGCCACCAGTTCCTACGGGTGGCCCGGTGCACCAACCCGATGCATGCGTATCCGATCGCCCCAGAGCAGAGCGTAGCAAAGCCGATATTGACGAACAAGACGCCCGGCGGGAAGGGGCCATGGAGGAGCTCGCGGGCGTCGAGCAAAGCTGCCCCCAGAACAGCCGGCACTGATAGCAGGAATGAGAAGGTTACGGCTTGGCGCTGCGGGATTCCCAGCATCAAGGCGAGAGAGATCGTGATTCCCGATCGCGATATGCCGGGCATCACACCGACGCCCTGGGCGGTGCCAATCGAAATCGCGCGCCATGCGTTGAGCGGCCGTTCCGAGGCGCGCAGCCAGCGGGTCGCCATCAAGATGACACCGGTAGCTCCCAGGCATACGGCGATAGAGCGAAGGTCGCCGAACGCGCCGCGAATGAAATCTTGTGCTCCCAAACCGATGAGTGCGGTCGGAAGCGACCCCAGCACCAGATAGGTCAACCATGCTCGGCGTGAAAGGCCCTCGAGGGAGGCAGGTTCCCCTTTGGAGGGAAGCAGGAGATCCAGGATCAGTCGTCGATAGTAGAGAACCACGGCGAAGGTCGTACCCAGGTGAAGTGCGACCTCGAGGGTCAGGCCCGGGTGAGCCATGCTCGGCCAGACCAGTTGGGTGGCAGCGAGATGGCCGCTGCTGGATACCGGCAGAAACTCAGTCAGGCCTTGAATGATCGCCAGCAGGAGCGAAGATCCGAATGTGGGTACTACGCCTGCCGTGGGATTCATGAAGTCACCTGGGGCAACGCCTCGACCAAGCGGGCGAACTGCTCTATCGAGAGGGCTTGAGCTCTGAGACCGGGATCGATATCAGCTGTGGAGCACGCTTTCGAGACAGCAGGCTTCGCCCATCCAGCCTGTTGCAGGGAATTGGATAAGGTCTTGCGCCGGTGCTGAAAGGCCGCCTGCAACACGCTCTCTCGGTGGCCGACGGTAGTCTCGCAAGCCGGGGCAGTTCTCCGTCGCAAGCGTACGAAAGAGGAATCGATCTTGGGGGGTGGACGGAAGGCTCCCGGGCCTAGGCGTCGCAGGGTTTCGCCCTCGTATTCCCACTGCACGAGCACAGACAAGAGGCCGCGGTCTGACGAGCCGGGCGGCGCGAGAGCACGATCCGCAACGTCCTCGGGCAGCATGAAATGGACGTCGATGAAGCTGGCGCGGTGTTCCACAGTCCAGCGCAGGATCGGGCTGGAGATAGCGTAAGGCAAGTTTCCAACCAACCGCACCGGCGAATCAATTCCCAACGAGGAGGGATCAGACTGCAGGACGTCTCCGTGGATCACCGATAGTTCCTTTCCCTCTCCAATTTTTGAAAGCAGGGTACAGCACTGCGGATCCACCTCGACCGCGGTGAGCAATACGGGGTGATCGAGCAACGCTCTGGTCATCATGCCCTGCCCAGGGCCGATCTCGACGAACCGTTCTCCGGCTGCTGGCTCGATGAGGCCGACCAGGGCAACGGCTAGGTCGTCGTTGACCAACCAGTGCTGGCTCCACTTCCTATGTGCTGCGCTCACGCGCCGATTATACGGGGCGCGGCCCCCAGTGGGCATTCCCGACGTCGATGACATCGCATGATCCCAGTCGCTACGTTAGAATCCCTACCTTGCCTTCCTCAAAACCTCTGATCTGATTCCGAGATTCCGGGGGCATGAGGCACGGACGAGACCGGTTGTGCCTCGTTCTTCACCGACCATGAACAAGAGGATTCCTGCATTGTCAGACGCGGATGCGTTGCCCAAGGGATATGAGCCAGAGGCTGTCGAGCCACGCTGGGTGCAGGCGTGGGAGGATGCCGGCGTGGGACGCGCCGACGCTGACTCCTCGGCCACGCCGTTCTGCATGGTCATTCCGCCGCCGAACGTCACGGGCTCCTTGCACATCGGACACGCCCTCAATGTCACGATTCAGGACATCTTGGCCCGCTGGAAGCGGATGGCGGGTTTCGACGTGTTGTGGTTGCCGGGTACCGACCATGCGGGTATCGCTACCCAAAATGTCGTTGAGCGGCAGCTTGCGAGGGAGGGAGTCCATCGGAACGATCTCGGCCGCGCGGAGTTCGAGAAGCGGGTTTGGGAGTGGAAGAAGGAGTACGGCGATCGCATCCTCTCGCAGATGCGTCTGATGGGTCTCACCTGCGACTGGGAGCGAGAGCGCTTTACCCTCGATCCCGGACTATCCCGCGCCGTGCGGCGCGTCTTCGTCGAGCTCTACGAGGCGGGCTCCATCTATCGTGGCGAGTACCTCGTCAACTGGTGCCCGCGCTGTGAGACGGCGATCTCCGACTTGGAGGTGACCCACGAAGATGTGACCGGGAAGATGTGGAAGATCAGGTACCCGCTGAAGCCGGCGGGGGATGGGGCGGGCGGTAGTGACGCGCCTGAGTACCTGACCGTCGAAACCACTCGGCCCGAGACCATGCTCGGCGATACGGCGCTCGCGGCGCATCCCCAGGACACCCGCTATCGCCACTTATTCGGAAGGACCGCGGTTCTTCCCGTCCTCGGTCGAGAGCTTTCGATCATCGCCGATGAGTTCGTCGATCCTGAGTTCGGTACTGGCCTGGTGAAGGTGACGCCCGCGCATGATCCCAATGACTACGAGGCAGGGCTGCGCCATGATCTCCCTCGCGTCAAGGTGATCGGCAAGGACGGTCATATGACCCCAGAGGCTGGCCCCTTCGCCGGACTCGACCGCTTCGA
>CALAKE010000758.1 GCA_937922775.1 uncultured bacterium
ATCATCGCGCCGACGCTGCACTGCGCCTTCACACGTGCGACCGAGAACACGATCGTTGGCGAGCGCAACATGGGAGATGCCCGGCTCGACTACGACGGCCTGGTCTACGGCTGGTTCGACTACTGGCTGAAGGGAGAGGAGAACGGCATCCTCGAACAGACGCCCAAAGTCCAGTACTACATGATGGGCGCGAACAAGTGGATGACGTCGGACACCTGGCCACCCGAGGGAGCCGAGATGGTGACCTTCTTTCTGGACAGCGACAGTGGAGCGAACAGCCGCTTCGGGGATGGCGTGCTCGCCACGAGCCCTCCCTCTGGGAAGAACCGGGCCGACGCCTTCATCTATGATCCGGCATCACCCGTGCCATCCTACGGGGGCAACGTCTGTTGCACCGGCAATGCCGTGCAGGGCGGCTCCTTCGACCAGCAACAGATGGAGACTCGTCAGGACATTCTCGTGTACACCACCGAGCCGCTCGAGGCCGGCGTCGAGGTGAGCGGCACCATCGAGATCACCTTGTACGTCTCGTCGGACGTAAAGGACACCGATTTCACCGTGAAGTTGATCGACGTCTACCCGGACGGGCGCGCCTACAATCTCGATGAGACGATTCAGCGAGTGCGTTTCCGTGAAGGGTACGACCGCGAGGTCTTCATGGAAGAGGGAGTTGTTTACGAGATTCCCGTCAGCCCCATGTCGACGAGCAACTATTTCGCCCAAGGCCACAGCATCCGCATCGAGGTATCGAGCAGCAACTTCCCGCGCTTTGAGCGCAACATGAACACTGGCGGCAGCAACTACGACGAGAGCGTCGGTGTGGTGGCGCACAACAAGGTGCACCACTCCTCGGAGTACCCCTCGCAGATCAGGATACCGATCGTGAAGCGCTAGGCTGGCCCATCAGCTTGCGCTACTCGCCGTGGTCGCGGGCGTGCGCGATCACCCGATCGACAATGGTCTCGATGGGAGTCGAGGGTTTGTACCCGATGGCCCCCTCCAGTTTGCCGAGATCCGGCACCCGCCGCTGGAGATCCTCGAAGCCCTCCTCGTAGACCTCCTCGTAGGGTGCGTGAATGATCTGTGATCTCCCACCCGTCGCCTCGCGCACGAGCCCAGCCAGGTCGTTGATCGAGATTTCCTGTTCGCTGCCGATGTTGAACACCTGGCCGAAGGCCGACGGCGTGTCAACTAGGCGCAGCAGGGCCTCCAACACATCCGAGACATCAGCGAAGCACCGGCGCTGCTCACCGGTCCCGTAGACGGTGATGTCATCACCACTGAGCCCCTGGCGGACGAAAGTCGGCACGACCATCCCATAGCGACCGGTCTGGCGAGGGCCGACGGTGTTGAAGAACCGAACAATCAGAACTGGAAGCTCTCGCTCCTTCGCATACGCCAGGGCCAGATACTCGTCGATCGCCTTGGAGCAGGCGTACCCCCATCGCGATTTAGAGGTCGGCCCGAGCAAGAGGTCGTCGTCCTCGGCATAGGGGATGCGAACGCCCTTGCCATAGACCTCCGACGTGGAGGCGATGACCGTCAACTTGCCCTTTCTCGCCGCTGCCTGCAGCACGACCTCAGAGCCACGGATATTGGTCTCGATCGTTCGTGTCGGGTTCGCCACGATGAGCTTGACCCCCACGGCCGCTGCAAAATGGAAGACCACATCAACCCGATCGACCATAGGACCGACAAGGGCCTCATCGGTTACCGACCCGAGACTGAAATGGAAGTTCGGTCCCTGCATCAGCGGGTCGATGTTGCTCATGGCCCCCGTCGAGAGATCGTCCAGGACCCATACCTCATGATCCTCGGCCACCAACCTCTCTGCCAAATGAGACCCGATGAAACCGGCTCCACCCGTGATCAATGCGCGCATTCATCCTCCTTATTTCCGGGTAGGATACTATGGCCAGGCGGTCAGTGACCTAGCAAAGGGTCGTGGCCGACACCTTACGCCGAGCAAACCGCGCCAATATCGTTTCTCGGCAATGCCCCCGAGGCCCCTGACCCAGACATGATGCCCACGGAAATCCCGCCCCGGAGCCAGCCGGACTCTCTCGTGTCGCCTTCGGCCGATACTGGCGACCCGTTGTCGATCGTCCACGTGACAACCTTCTACCCGCCGCACACCTTCGGCGGTGACGGCGTGCAAGTGCAGCGGTTGGCACAGGCATTGGCACGTCGAGGCCACGATGTTTCCGTGGTATACGCCCCTGGCGCGTTTTCGTTGCTCAGCCCGCGACGCGGCGAGGCCCCGGTCGACATCGGGCATGATTCGCCGTACGCATCTCGGGTTACTGTCCACACCCTCCAAGGCAGGCTCGAAAAGGCCGAAGTGCTCCTTGTACAACAGACCGGCCACCCGGTTCTCTATCGTCGGGAGCTCAGGCGATTGCTGGAGCGGCCAGGCAAGCGCCCTCCCGACGTCATCCACTACCACAATGTGTCACTGATCGGCGGTATGGGTGTTCTGGGGATCGGCGATGCGGTCAAGTTGTACACCCCACACGAGTATTGGCTCATGTGCCCCACACACCTTCTCTTTCGGTACAACCGCGAGATCTGCACCGACAGGACTTGCTTCCGCTGCACGCTCCAGAGCGGGACACCTCCTCAGCTTTGGCGCTTGGCCCGGCTGCGCGACAGGTTCCTGCCATCAATCGACGCGTTCGTTTTCCCCAGTCATTTGACGGAGTCTGTCCACCGCCGGCATGGCATCGATCGACCGGGACTGGTGATCAATCACTTTCTGCCCGACGAGTACATTGCCGACGCGGAGTCCAGAGGCGATCGGCCTGACGATGTCGAGCCCTACTACCTCTACGTAGGAAGGCTGGAGCCGGTCAAGGGTGTGGAGGCACTCGTCCGCTACTTCGCAGAGCACCCCTGCCCTGCCCCGCTCTATCTGGCCGGCGATGGCTCTCTCGAAGGACCGCTGAAGGAGAAGTATGGGCAGAATCCATCGTTCCGGTTCTTGGGCCGGCTGGGTCAGGAGGAGGTGGGCATGCTCTACCGCGACGCTCTCGCTCTCATTCTGCCTTCCGCGGGCTACGAGGTACTGGGCTTGGTCGTCTTGGAGGCCTTCGCCCATTCCACACCGGCGATCGTCGCCGGGATCGCTGGGGCTACAGAGCTCATCGCGGCCAGTGGAGCCGGATACTCCTACAATTCCGAGGCAGAGCTCGGAGAGGCGCTGACCCAGCTCGCCACTGACCCCGATCTGCGATCTGAGCTTGGCCGAAAAGGCCACGACTACCTTAGCGGGGCGCATGGCGAGGGAAGCTACATGCATCGCTACGAGCAATTGGTTGAGGATCTGCGCGGCCAGTAGGCAAGCTCCCGATCCTGATCTTTCGTTCGATCGACGAGAGCAACTCCGTGGTCTCGGCGCCACCACCCGGCTTCACCAGTGCATCGTCATCCCTGGGAAGACCTGACTCGGCGCCACTCCGCAACCAGCATCGCTCGGATCCGAGCAAGCTCGTTTCGAGAGAGCTCCCCCGAAAGAACATATCCCGCCAGCACCAAGAGGCTCAGGACCGCGCCTTCCAAGAAAAGCAGGAGCCCAGGCGCGGGCCAGGCAGATGCAGCCATATAGGCAACGACAGTGAGAATCAGGCTGCGGAACAAGGTGCCTACAGGTAGCCTCAAACCCCAGACCATGATGGCGGTCAGCACACAGGCGGCCGCAGCGAGCGCCCCAGTGACCGCGGTCACTCCCGCCGCCCCCGCCGCCCCGTACTTGGGAATCAACAGGGCGTGGGCCAGGATCGACACAGGCAGCAGAGGCGCAGTAAGCCACACCGTGCGCCAGAGCCGGCCCCGTGCGATCAGCAAGGCTGTGGCCACCGAGATCACGATCAGCGTCTCGGCCACGAGCATCATCCAGGCTGCTAGCGGCGCCGCCTCGATAAATGTCTCCCCAAAAAGCAGTCCGACAACCTCCTCGGATGAGCCTGCGACGATGGCGGCGAACGGTAGGACTCCAAGTGCGGCACGGATGGAGTTGCTCGCGGCCTCACGGGCACGTGCTGTATCTCCGTTTCGATGGGCTGCAGTCAATGTCGAGATCAGGATCGGCGTCGTGGTCATGGCCACGATGCCGGCGATCATCGCGAGATTCTGGGTTGCTCCGTAGTAGCCCACCTCCACGTCGCTATCTCCCAGCGCCTTGAGCATCAGCAATCCGACGCGGTCGAAGAGCCGGACACTGAGCATCAGCAAGAAGGCGGGAACCGCGAGCCCCAGGAGTTGGCGGTAGGGGAAATCCGCGCGACCCCATGAAGCCCGTCCAACGAATGCCTGCCCCAACAACCATGCGATGAGGGCACCGCCGATGCTGCCGAGGATTGCGCCTGTCACCGACCAGCCGATGTATACAAACAGTGCAATCAGCGTCATCCGCCCGAGCCATCTGGATGCGGCGACCAGTGCCTGCTCCCAGTAGCTCGCCAATCCGACGAGGACGTTCCGCGAGGCGGCGGCGGCGGCGAAGATCGGAATCTCGAGAGCGAACAACCTCAGAAGACCCGACATCAGCGGATCTCCGAGCAAGTCTGCGATCCAATCAGCGAGCAGCCACAGCGTTGCCCCCAAGGCGGTTCCCGAAAAAGCATAGGCGCGGAATGAGGTAGCGGCGACAGGTTGCCAGTCGTCAGCCTCGGCCACGAACTTGACCGTAACCCGGGCGAAGATGGCGACCAGGAGCCACTCCAGCGTCACTACCAGTGTGGCGGCAACGGAAAAGCGGCCGTAGCCCACGGGGCCCAGGACACGGGTGAGGATGGCGATCGTAACCAAGCCGGTGGGAAGCGATAGCCCCTCGCCAATCATCGCCGCAAGGCTGCCGCGCAAAGGCCCCTGCCGGACCGGCGCGGAAGAGGAGATCATCGGCTCCGTCTATCTCGAAGCGTTGCGCACGCCGGAGCGCCAGGGCATGACCCAGCGTGTGAAGCGCTCGAGCAGGTAGGCGAAGGTGATGCCGAGCATGCTGGTGACGAACAACCCAGCGTAGACTTCCTCGATCCGCAGTGTCTGCCATGCGAACCAGATCACTTGCCCGAGGCCGCGCTGGGCGGCAACCAGCTCTGCAGCAATCGTCAACATCAGGGCGACGTTCGCAGATATTCGAGCCCCGGCCATTACGAGCGGCAGGCTGCCCGGCACGACAACTCGGGCGAACGTCTGCATTCGGCCGGCGCCATAGCTGTCCGCGACCTCGAAGTATATGTGCGGGATCTGGCGCACCCCGGCGATGGTGTTGATCAGCATGGGGAAGAAAGCGCCGAGTGCCGCAAGCATGATCTTCGACGCCTCGCCGATACCGAAGATCACCAGGATCAGAGGCAGAACGGCGATTTTCGGCGTCGGATGGAGGGCGGCAACCCACGGATCAAGCTGCGCGCCCAGTCGCGGCGAGGATCCCATCACCATCCCGAGGAGCATTCCCAGGCCCGCCCCGAGAACGAAGCCGGCAATGACGCGGGCGATCGTGATGCCCAAATCCACGAGGAGCTCACCACCCATCAGCATGCGCCACAAGACCACAGCTATTGAAGATGGCGGCGGGAAGAACATGGGTGATATCGCGCCGGTGCGCGATGCCAGCTCCCATGCGGCCAGGACAGCCAGGGCAGAGAGAGCTGGGCCCCAGCGCTCGACCTGGCCTGAGAATTCGGGAGGTGCTGCTTCGCGCATCAGTCGGCCACCCAGAGGCTCTTGCGGACCTGCTCTTCGAGCAGGCCCCAGATGTGCCATTTGATTTCGCCGACAGCAGCCGGCTTTCGCCGGGTGAGCTCACGCGGGCGATCGAGCGGAATCGGAACTTCCTCGAGAATACGGCCGGGTCGGCCGGTCATCACCAAGATCCGGTCGCTGAGCCGGATGGCCTCATCGATGTCGTGCGTAACGAAGATCACAACCTTCTGATATTCGCCCCAGATCCGCAGCAGTTCCTCCTGCAGAACCAGTCGCGTCTGCGAGTCGAGGGCCCCGAACGGCTCGTCCATCAGAAGCAACGGCGGGTCGGTAACGAAGGCACGGATGATGCCCACACGCTGGCCCATTCCCACAGAGAGTTGGCCGGGGTAGCTGTCGGCAAACTGAGACAGACCTACCCGGTCGACGAAGGCCCTGGCCCTGTCGCGGCGCTCCGCTCGATCGATTCCATACATCTGGAGGCCAAACGCCACGTTGTCCAGGACGGTCATCCATGGAAACAACCCATGATCCTGAAAGACCATGGAGCTACGAGGGTAACCTTCGGCTGGCGCCCCCGACATGATCACCCGCCCTGAGGTCGGCTCCAGCAACCCGGCAATCAACTTCAGCAGAGTCGTCTTGCCGCAACCGCTGGGCCCGACGATCCCGACAAACTCACGATCATCGACGCTGAAGGTGACGTCCTCGAGTGACGAGAGCGGACCGTTGGTCGCCTCGTACACTTTGGTCAACTGCTGGCACTCGATCTTCACGGAGCCTCGCCGCAATGGGGGATATACCGGACGGGTGCGCGCAACAGATGCTGGGATCTCGGCCCGACCGGCACTCAGGCGCCGAGCGTACCATCTCACCCAGCAACGAAAAAGATCGGCAGGACGCTGGAATCTCCACACCAACATCCTGCCAAGGTGATTCCAGGGTGGCTGATTTGACCATAAGGGAACGGTGAGACCGCATGATCGGGCTGCTATGATTCATTGACCTTGAACATTCTGCACAACGGTGACGTTCTATTCGTCATCAATGGAGAAGACCTCATGCCTTGGTCGCGAACAATGAAGACTGTTCTGATGGCTAGCGTTTCCCTGCTTTCGCTGGTTTCTCTGGCATCCATGGCGGCAACGATTCCTTCCGCGCCGCCGCAGGAGGCCCGGCTAGAGCGATTGACCCCGATTCTCGTTGTTGATTCCATCGAAGAGGTCGTGCCGTTCTGGGAGGCTCTCGGATTTCGCGCAACGAATCCGAACAGAGTCGATGGCAAGCTGGCCTTCATCGAGTTCGTCAAGGAGGGCTACAACATCCACTATCAGACCCTCTCCCGCATCGAACGGGACATTCCCGGCGCGACTGAGATGCTCACCGGCAACACCACTCTGCTTTACCTCGCTGTTGATGATCTCGACGCCGTCATCGCGGCACTGGGCGATGCCGAGGTCGTGATACCCCGGAGGAACACACGCTGGGGGGCTGACGAGATCTACGTGAAGGAACCCGGGGGTAACCTGATCGGTTTCGCGAAATTCGGTAGTGACTAAAAGGAGGCATGTTCACGTGATCAGAAGGAGAATGACCGGTGTGCTGTCAGTCCTGGTTTTGGTGTCATGGACTGTCGCATGTGCGGGAACCCCGCCGGAGATCGTCGGCGAGGTGGCCCTCGTGCAACCGAATGAGTCGGTGCCGCTGGCACGTACGCTGGAATTCAGAACGGATCAACCTGCAATTCCCGAAATCACGGTCTCAGACGGCTCTCGTGAGTGGATAGTCCCGGCCGCTGATGTTCCAGGCACCTCCCACTCGGTCCCCCTCGTCGGCATGCGTGCTGCCACGAGTCACACGGTGAGCATTGGGCTCCGAGGCGAAAGCGGTAGCCGGAGCGAGGACGTCGCGGCAGTTGTCTTCGAAACGCCGGCACTGCCGACCGACTACTTTCCGCCGATCGAGGTTACTGTGAGCGACCCGGGGCGGATGGAGCCGGGCGTTACGATGTTCAGCGTTCTTGGATGGGGTTGGAATCCTCCCAGCGCGAACAACGACTTCGGCCTTCTTGTCGCCGTGGATGAGCATGGCGAGATCATCTGGTACTACCAGACCGACCGCCTGATCTCGGACCATCGGCGAACCGAACGCGGCACCATCCTCTACCAGCATGCTCACGGGATCGTCGAGATCGACATGGTGGGGAACGTTCTCGCGGCGTGGGAGGCGAGTGGATTGGTCGATGAGCTTCCCGAGGGCGTCGTGCCGATCGCTACTGATCTGATTCACCACCAGATTCAGGAGCTTCCTTCTGGAAATCTGCTGACCCTCGGTACCGAAGTGCGGCGGTTCGAGAGCTACCCATCGGACTATCGGGACCCGACTGGGGCTCGGGCCCCAGCCAACGTGGTTTCGGGCATCGTTCTGGAGCTCAGTCGCGACGGGGATCTCGTACACGAGTGGAAGCTGATCGACCTTCTCGATCCCTATCGCATCTCGTACGGGTCTCTGTCGCCCTACTGGAGCCGTGAGGGCTACGAGCACGTCGAGGGCGGCACCTACGACTGGGGGCACAGCAACGGGGTGATCCACGATCCTCGAGACGACAGCTTCATCGTCTCATTCCGCCACCAGGACGCAGTGGTGAAGATCGGTCGACAGACCGGCGAGATCATCTGGATTCTGGGGGACCCGACGGGCTGGGGCGAGGAGTGGCAGCAGTACCTGTTGCGACCGGAGGGAGATCTTACTTGGCCCTACCACGTCCACGCGCCCTCGCTCACGCCCGAGGGCAACTTGATCATGTTCGACAACGGCAACTACCGTGCCCAGCCGCCATCACGCCGAATGGCGCTGGAGGACAGCTACAGCCGCGCCGTCGAGTTCGCCATCGACGAGGCCGCAATGACCGTGCGTGAGGTCTGGTCGTACGGCGGGCCGGGCGGTGAGCATTTCTACTCGGCGTTCATGGGCGACGCAGATCGCCTACCCGTTACGGGCAATGTCCTGGTCACGGATGGCGGAAACCTGTTCGATGCCGAGGGCGTGCCCAGCCACACCGTCGTCCCGAGCCGTAAGGTCGCCAGGATCCTCGAGGTCACAGGCGGCGATAGCCCGGAGAAGGTCTTCGAAATCGTCATCGACACCGGCGCCCCCCCGGGCTGGTCCATCTTCCAGGCCGATCGGATCGCCGGACTGCAGTTAGGACAAGGTCTGCACTGAGCGCAAGGGCTGCGCCCCGTAGAAGGGCTGCGCTGAGGCAATTGACTCCTGCACGTTCAGGATTGCCGGACCAGAATAGAGAAAAAGCCCGGCCAGCAGCTACGTGCCCGGCCGGGCTTTCTCATTTCTCTCTGTGAGCCGCCGCTCGGTCCGGGCGACCGCTCAGCGTTCAGCCCCGACTACCAGGTGAATCGCACCCCCAGCCGAATGAGCCGCGGCTTCTGAACCGCGCGCGGGATGCCGTAGTCGACGCTTGTCACCCGTCCATAGTCGACGATCGCCGCCGAGTTGAAGACGTTGAAGACGTCCGCAATAATGCCGATCCTCGATCCACCTACCGCCGCCAGATCGAAGCCCTGCTCGAAGCGGAGATCCAAGACGTTGGAGGTATCGGTTCTGCTGTCTCCTCGCGTTTCCGCGAAGACATTGATCGGGCCCTGTGGCAGATCAGGAACTATCAGCTCACGCGTGTAGGGAAAACCGGCCGCCAGACGATAGAAGCCACTCAGGGAAAGCCCGAAATCAAACATGTAGGTGCCCTGGAGCTTCATCTGGAAGGGCGGGTTGTTCGGGTCCAGGCCCTGGGCGTTGATCAAATCGTTGGGGCTGTCGTAGACACCGGCGATTTCGTTCGAGCCCGTGGTCTTGATGACCTCCAGCTCCGAGATGACCACCGACCCGACGGCCTGCCAGTTGTCGGCAAACCGCCTCGAGGCGGTGATCTCGATGCCCTTGTAGGTGCGATCGTCGCCTTCCGGATTGGTGATCTCGTAGGCGTTCTGTCCAATCGTGTCGGGATCCTGAGCGAATACCGTCAAGAAGCCGTCGTCACCCGTGCCCGGGATGCCATCCGGACCGGGGTCGAAGGCCTCGACGGGGATGTAGGAGTCGAACGGCACGGCGGTATCGACCGTGTTGAACAGATCATTGTCCTTGCGGTAGATGAAGTTTGCGCTTAGCTGCGTCGTCCTGCTGACCTCATGGCTGACGCCCAGGAGGAACTCGTTCGTGTACGCCGGCTTCAGGTCGGGGTCCACTGAATTGATGGCGCCGCCGAATGAGAACAGCAGCGGACCTTCCTCACCGATTTGGAAGGCGTCGTCGTTGTTGCGGTCGAACCACAGCGTGACGAAGTTGTGCGGAAAAGCCGGCGTGGCGACGAACAGGTCGAACGCCGTGAGGATGTGATGGTATTGCGAGGCGCCGGCGCGCAGCACCGTTCGGCCTGACGAATCGAGCGCCAACGTCATCGCGAACCGCGGCTCGGCGTAGTTCCAGTCCACGAGGTCGAGAGGCGCGTGAATCACCGGGTTCAGCTCAGGGAAGCGATCGGCAATCGGGGTTCCGCCCCAGATGCCGCCACCGCTGGGAGTCTCGGGCGTAGTCACC
>CALAKE010000759.1 GCA_937922775.1 uncultured bacterium
GCCTTGGCTCAGTTCGAGAAGGTGGTCGATCTCATGAGAGCCGAGATGAGCCTGCCGGGCAAGGAGCAGAAATTCGAGCTCCTGAAGGGCTACATAACTGGCGAGGGCCGCGACATACCATATCGGGATGTCGCGGCCGAGTTAGGCGTCAGCGAGTCGTCCGTGAAGGTAGCCGTTCACCGCATGCGCAAGCGCTTCGGCGAGCTGTTGCGGCAGGCGGTGGCCGAAACGGTCGCGGGACCCGAGAGCGTGGAGGAGGAAATCCGCCATCTACTCTCTGTCGCCGCCGGCTAGCTGATCCGATCACGAGATCGCTGCAGTGTCCTCGAATTCAAACTGCCGCGATCACGATCTGCAGTGTCACCAGGTCACTGAGAAGAGGACACCCCTTTGTTTCCTCGACAAGATGGGTGCCAAGGAATAGGAAAAGCGTGATTCGGTCAAACCGGCGGCGGAATAGACAAGTTCCTCCGAGGGGTCGCTGGCAGATGCTACGAGCGCGCCCAGAGCGGCGCCCGCGCCGGCTCCCAGCGCAACTCCGAGCGCCATGGGCCCCGCCCTCTCGTCATCATCGCAATCCGATGACTGGCACATTCCCCAACCGAGTACGACACCCCCGGCAGCCCCGGTGAGGACACCGATGCCGATGCCCTTCTGGTAGGAGCTCCTCGGGCCCCTGATGATTGATGCTACCCGCTCTGCTGGAATCCCGATGCGTTGGCCACCGCTATCAAGGGGTAAGATCTCCAGGTCGGTCGAAACCGTTATAGGCGGATCGAGCGCGAGGTAGAGGACGGAGCCCGTGAGACTCGTGAACTCACCCTCCAACTCCCTGTATTCGCCCACTTCCTGGTAGGCGCACACTACCCGAATCGTGTCCCCCTGCTTCAGGAGTTGCAGATCTTCGAGCTCCACAAAGGACCGCGCGACCTCCTGTGCGGCCGCGGCGGCAGTGACCATCAACATGGCGAGGGTTAATGTGATGACTCGCATGCGGCCTTCTCCTGTCATTGATTCTTGGGGACGATTTCCAGAGGAATGTCGAAGTTGGCTGCTCCCTTGACCAGTGGGTCCGACATCGAAAGTTGGATCGTGTACGAGCCAGGAGCGAGTCGAACCGGCAGGTTGAGGAACGCGGTGGCGATACCGGATTCCTCGTCCTCGACCAACTCGGCGGAGAACTGCGGCAGCTCTCGACCGCCGTTCTCAGCTAATACTCGCGCCCACAGAACCGGCTCGTGCGCGCCAAAGATCTCCAGAAAGACCTGTACCGCCGTGCCTTCGGTTGCCTTTCCGTCGAGGATTGGATCGACGGAACCCGCACGGTTCTGTCGTACCAGGATCGGTTGGCTGGCGCGCCATGAGTTTGCAGGATTCGGGATCTCGACCTGAAACCAAGATCTCCCCTGTCTGCCGCTGGTCTCGTCGAACACCATGACGTAGAAATTGAATCGCCCGTAGCCGATCTCCCATTCGCGTAAGTAGACAGAGGGGCTGTTAGGCGGAGAGGGGACCCGTCTCGTCACGCTTTCGTGAAATCGGCCAACGGCCCGCCCCATCTCCTCGATCGCGCCGAAGTAGATTTGAAGGGTGGGTTCCTCTTCCTGGCTCGTCGGCAAGAATCCGGCGGCGCGTCCGAGCGCTCTCTCCAACCGCTCGATGTCGACACCGACTTGCACGTGGGGCTTTCCGTCCACATCCCACCGGTAGAACGCTCCCGCGACCACCGGTAGCTCGATGAGTTGCGAGGCAGTCCCGACATTGAACGCTTTTTGCTGCACGCTCGAGCGGTGTATGTATCCCTTCCTCGCCCGCATCTCGAGATCCGGCCGGAGCACCTCGACCTCGATGTCGTGGTACATGTCGTCGCCCTCGATCCGCGGCGGTCGATACGTCAGCAGATAGAAACGGCTGCTGTCGCGTTCGATGTCGCGTAGAGCTCGTTCGACACGTGGCTGGTAGGTGTACGATTTCCCCCCCGTTTCAGTCGCCGCTGCGACGAGTGAGTCGCGGAAGTCATCATTGCTTTGGCCTCGGGTCGTATAGCCGAGCCCTCGGCGCCGCGCCCGAGCCACCGAGACCTCAGGATCGATGCCGAACAAATCGGCGCCGCCAATAGATCGCTTGGTGACCATGGCGGGATCCACGGTATAGATGCTCACCCGGGCCGAGTTCGCCGCCTGCTGAAGCTCCTCCATTGCGTCGGCAGAGCGGCCTGTCTGGGTGAGCAAGATACCTTCGGATACCCAAACGATTGCCTTCCGCCCGGGCCCGTCATGGAGAAATCTGCAGAGTGTCGTAAGTGCCTCGAGTGTTGCGACAGCGCCCACGTCTTCATCGAACACGAAATTCAAGTACGAAAAATCGAGCGCGGCGCGCCGGCCAGGAATCTGTTCCCCCGGGTCTGAGCGTCTCGATCCTCGAGCTTCCTCCAAAGCCGGGTCCTCGGCCTCCTCGATCCCCGCACTCGATCCTGATCCCGATTCGCGCCCATAGATAGAGTCGAGAAGCTGAGTGCTCACATCGCGCAACTGGTCGACGTCATAGGTCAGCGGCGTCAACTGTGTGAGCTGGCCGCGGTACCCGATCGCGAACACGGCTCGCGGAAACGTGTACTCGCCGGTCGACTCCAGCAACTCCACCCAGCCCTTGGCGAACCTGCGTCTCTCCCAGTAGCCGAGCCTTCCTCCTTGGATGACGAAGACCATGGCGCCGTAGTCGCCGGGCTCTATTTCCGCCCGCGGTAGGTCTGTGCCTGAATCGCGCGGGTCGGGCACTGGCGGAGCAGGGGAGCCTCCTCCCGCCTCGGGATACGCCCCGGCCACGGTCGTTACCCGACCCGCGATCAGATCCACTAGTTCGACCTGCAAGATCTCCTGTATTTGCCCGTCCTCGCGAACCAAAAAATCCGCCGGGCCGAGATCGCTCACGAACTCACCGTCATCATCCGTAACGACAACGTCCACCCTGACCTGGGATACGCCTGCCCTGAACTGCGGTGTCTGGGCGGATTCTTCCTGGGAGGATGCGGGATGGGCCGCCGATGTCATCAGCGCCATCACCAGCAGCGCAACGGATCTCTGGGCTCCGTGTCTCACTGCTCGCCTCCTTCTTCTCTGCTTCCGGTGCGCGAGTACTCGAGCAGGGCCCAGAGGGCCGGTGGCCCGTTGGTCCTGAATACTCGCTCTCGTGGAAACTCGACTACCTGCATTCCGGGACCGTCTTGTCCTGTCGTACCACGGCTGCCGGTCGCTCCGGACCTGCCCGAGGGACCGTGGGAGCCGGAGGAGCATCCTTCTCCTATTCCGTCTCCGCCCGAGCCTCCCGCGCCCCCCGGGCCGCCCTGGCCTCCGGGCCCGCCAGCCCCTCCGGGGGCGCTAGCTTTCACCAGCCAAGCAAGTCGAGTCTCGCCCTCAGGAACAATCAGGAAGATCTCCCCACCGATGCCACCGGCCCCGCCAGGGCCACCCCTCCTTCCGCTACCGCCAGGGCCGCCTGCCGTGCCAGGGCAGCCTGAAGAGCCAGACCTTCCCGATGATCCCGTCCTCCCTGCCTGGCCCGGAACTCCACGTCCACCACGTGACTCGACAACCAGCCAATCAATCCGCGGGAGCTTGTCGGCATCTGCCAGCAAGAAGTAGGGTGCGTAGCCCGCTGCTCCAATCTCTGCCACCAGAAGACGGTCGACGAATGGAGAGCTCAGGATGTCGAGACGCACAGTTACCCGCCGCCCCGGTTCGCCGGGATCGCCCGAGAATCTGAACTCATGTGGCAGACATGAGTACTCCGGCTCGACAACGTGCTGCGTATGAACGGATGACTTGTGGAGCAGGAGCGCGTTGAGCCGATAGCCTGTCGTCGCCCCTCGCAGCGGGCTGGGGGATGTATCCCAGGTACCGTCTTCGAGGGCGGTTGCTTCCGGACTCGTTCGGCTCAGAAATGAGATGTGCAGGGGCGGTGGATTGTCCTTTTCGTACTCCGTTGCGAACGGGACGATGGTGCCATCGTCGAGCTTCGCCTCATATGCGGCCTTGAGGTTCTGCCCAGGACATACGAACGGTGGGGTCTTGATGCTGATGGATTCGATGCGCGAGAGGAGCGTTGGGTCCGGACGGAAATCCGGGGGGAGCCGCTGTTGGACACATGCACATGCCATAAGCAGCGCGGAGGATAGCATCAAGACCTTCAACGCCGGAGAGGTTTTCATTCCCTACCTCCTGCTTGCCGGGGGGCCTTGTCAGAGAGGATGACTTCCAGCCTGCAGTGCGACTGCCCAAAAGTCCCAAGGCGCATCTGAAGATCTTCTTAAGGAATACCTAAGACAGGGTTACGAACGCGACGCCCTAGTTTTGTGGGTCGAATCGCTCGATCCCAACAACTTCAGGAGCCGGGCCATTGCGCAGGTAGACATCGACCTCGCTGACCCACTTTGGCTGGTCGGGACAGCTCGAGGACATCTTCACCATGAAGAACTCGGCGCTGGTGTCGGGGATCTGCAGAGACGGGCGAGGGCTCAACCCCGGCGTTCCGATGGCCTGATAGATGCCTGTTTCATTGCCGAAGGTATGCCACGCGTAGCCATACCTGCATTCGCTGGCGAGTCCGGCCTCGACCCCGAGGTTGGTGAATTCCAGCCGATGTCCACCGTCCGGGGAGTCGACCACGGAAAAGCCGTCGACCGGATTGATCTGCGCGAGCCAGTACCGGACGGTCTTGTCCCGGC
>CALAKE010000760.1 GCA_937922775.1 uncultured bacterium
CTGATCATTCCGGCCCTGGCCCCGCTCTACGTCAAGCTGTCCGGGCTGTCCTACCCGATCATCCGTTTCTTCACCGGCCTGATGGCCGTGCCCCATGGGGCCCAGAAGCTTTTCGGCTGGTTCGGCGGCGACATTCAAGGGCGGTCAACGCCGCGGGGGAGGCAGCGGTGGAACATTGCCGGCGCGGCAACGCGGGGCTCTTCTACAGTGACTACTCCGATTTTCGCGAAGCCCTCTCGCTCTTGCTCGCAGACCATGAGCTGCGTGGGACCTTGGGCAACAACGGTGGTCGCTATGTGCGCGCCAATTTCAGCTGGCCCCTTGTGGTCGAGCGATACGAGGCGTTCCTATCGGCACTGTAGCCCCCCTTCTAGATGACATGGGAAGTCCAGGCTAGGCCTCCCGAAGTCATCGTGTTGTTGCCGGCTCGTCTCTGGGATAGCCTTTAATCAGACACACACCTCGTATTTGTGAGGAATTGAATGTTTCCAGGCCACCTTCCTCCTCGTGCTCCTCAGCATGCCCACGCGGATTCAGGAGCCGCCGCGGTAGCACTTCTGGCTTCGAGCCTGCTGTTGATCGCTGCCGCATGCTCAACCGGTGGCGAGGAGGGCCCCTCACCATCCCGGGAGGCGCAGTTCTCCGGCTCGGAGAGCTGTATCGAATGCCACCAGCGCTTCTACGAGCTCTGGGCGCCGTCGTTGCATGGCCTGGCGATGCAGCCGTTCACTCCTGAGCTGGCAGCGGCCGAGTTGCGTCCTCAAAGCGAGGAGATCCCCATCGGGGAGTCTGCGTATCGGGTCGAGCTCGACTCTCGCGGCGGACGATTCGTCGAGAGGGGACCCGGAGGCGAGAGCGAGTATTCAATCGTTCATGCCCTCGGCGGCAAGAACGTCTTCTACTTCCTGACGCCGCTGGAGACTGGGCGCCTGCAGGTTCTGCCGCTGGCCTACGACGTGCGCGCCGAGGAGTGGTTCGACACCGCCGGCAGCGGCGTTCGCCATTTCCCCGACGAGACCAGTACCGAGGCGTGGCACTGGACCGACGTGCCGTACACGTTCAACACATCGTGCTACGGCTGTCACGTCAGCCAGATGTCGACCAACTACGACCTCACAACCGACAGCTACCAAACCACATGGGCAGAGGCCGGCATCAACTGCGAGACATGCCATGGACCAGCCTCCGAGCATATCCGCGTATTCACTACAGCAGCCGAGGGAGAGTCCCCACCCGAGTTGGAGCTCATCAGCACGAAGCCCTTCAGCGTCGAGCAGACCAACGACATGTGCGCCATCTGCCACGCCAAGATGTCGCCTCTGACAGCGACGTTTCAACCCGGGGATCGATTCTTCGATCACTACGACCTGGTTACCTTGGAGGACGCGGACTACTACCCCGACGGGCGCGATCTGGGGGAGAACTACACGCATACGGGTTGGCTCCTGAGCCCTTGCGTCAATTCAGGGCAACTCGACTGCCTGCACTGCCACACGTCCAGTGGCCGCTTCCGGCAGATTGACGACCCCAACCAAGCGTGCGCGCCTTGCCACGGTTCCCACGTGGACGATCCACCGGCTCACACGCGGCACCAGGCCGGCAGCGCCGGAAGCCTCTGCATCTCCTGCCACATGCCGAACACGTCCTTCGCCCGAATGCAGAGACACGACCACTCCATGCTTCCTCCCGCCCCCGCCGCAACGATCGAGTTTGGCTCGCCGAATGCCTGCAACGTCTGCCACGATGACGAGGACGCTGCATGGGCCGACCGCTGGGTACGCGAGTGGCGCAGCCGCGACTACCAAGCCCCGGTGCTGCATCGAGCCTCTCTGATCCAGGCCGCAAGGGAGCAGGATTGGACCCGGCAAGAAGAGATGCTGGACTATCTACAGGACGATGAGCGCAACGAGGTCGTCGCGAGCTCCTTGATCAGACTCCTGTCGGCCGGCGACGTGGAGGAGATATGGCCGGTCTTGCTCTCCACGTTGGAGGATCCCTCCCCGCTCGTACGAGCGAGCGCGGTGCAGGCCCTACAAATCATGAACCTCACGCCGGAGGTTGCGATGGCCCTGCTGGACTCCACCCGCGACGAGTATCGTCTCGTGCGTGTGCGGGCCGCTTCCAGTCTCTCCACCCTGCCGCCCGGTGCCCTTGACGAGACCAACCGGAGGTCGTTGGACGCAGCAGTGGAGGAGTTCAAGGCCTCCATGCAGAGCCGACCGGACGACGCTCTGTCGCACTACAATCTCGGCAACTTCAGCCTCAACCAAGGAGAGATGGAACAAGCTGCCGCTTCATTCGAGACCGCGATCCGCCTGCGACCCGATCTCTTGCCGCCCTACGTGAATGTGGCGCAGGTCTATGCCGTCCTGGGCCAGGAAGCTCGCGCCGAGGCCAGCTTGCGAAAGGCCCTGGAAGTAGATCCGAACAGCGTCGCCGCCAACCTCAACATGGGCCTTCTGCTCGGCGGTCAGGGCCGTGCCAGGGAGGCCCAGGAGGCCCTGAGAGCCGCCCTGACGGCCGATCCCGAGCTAGCCGTAGCCGCGTACAACCTCGCCATCATGCTCGTTGAGACAGACATCGAGGAAGCTCTCGAGTTGTCTCGCCGTGCCGCCGCCTCGCGCCCATCCGAGCCCAGATACGCCTACACCCTGGCCTTCTTCCTGCGCCAGGCGAATCAACGCGGAGAGGCGATCACCACGCTCGAGGAAATCGTTCGCAACCACCGCGGATACGCCGACGCTTACCTCCTGCTCGGCCAGCTCTACGAGGAGACAGACCGGCTCGAGGATGCTCGCATCTTCTATCGCCGCGCCCTCGAGACCCCTGAGCTACCGGACGAAGCCAAGTACGAGCTCGCCACCCGCCTCCGCACGATCGGCACGGGATAGCCGGTAGGCCAGTACGTCCGAGCCGAGAAAGCGGCTCTCCGGCGGGCGATGGCCGTGTGCCCCAGATCATTGGGACTCCGGGAACCGTTGGCCGAGCGCAAGCGAGGGCAATGGTCGGCAGTCCACCGGCGTCGGCACGCCTCTTCGTGAGCCGGGGCGAGATGCTCGAGCTACCTCAAGGGGCACACGGAGCTCGCCCAGCCGGCCCCCATTGAGGGAGGGGGTGGTCGCCGTAGCGGA
>CALAKE010000761.1 GCA_937922775.1 uncultured bacterium
CCATCTCCGCGCGGGTTTCGACCGCGTCTTCTTCGGCGATGCGCAGCATCTCGTCAACCGGATACTCGTCGAGCATCTCCTTGCCAATCTGGTAGGCGTTGATCTGCTCGGGTGTCCAGGTTGGCGGACGGGTCGAGCGCGGCAGGAGATCCTCCTCGAGCCATTGCGCGTAGTCCTCGATGGCCTCGAGGGCGACCACGGCGGCGGCCACGAGCTGCCCCTTCAGCTCGGGGTCGGGGATCTGCGCTTCGGGCACGAAGTCTGTGAGGAGCAGCTTGGCGTAGTAGGCCTGATAGATGGCGTTTTCAGTCCACGTGCGGGCCGGATTCGTGAGATTGAGCTTGGCCTGCTCGAGACGGTCACCGAACTCGCGCAACTCAACAATGGCAGCTCGGGCATTTCTGTTCGTGTTGGCCTCGGGCCGCAGGAAGAGCCCGCTCGTTGCCCAAAGACGGATGTACGAGCCAGGGTTGACCTTGAACGACTGCGCGTCCTCGTACTCGAAGATGCGCGTCTTGATGTAGGCCTCGAGCAGGTCGTGGTCGACCTGATCATCGAGGCCGAGGCTTTCGTAGTCGATGCCGGCGAGCTCGCCGAGAAGGCTCCGATACTCGGCTGCAGCCGCCGGATACCCGGCTTCGTCGCGAGTCGAAGGCGATACAGCCAACCCCCGGTCGATCAGGGTGTGAAGGCGCTTCGATTCGGATTCCTGCTCCTGGACGGCGGACCGCCGCCAGTGAGCGCCAGAACCTGTCTCCGGAAAGCCCGAGGCCGTGGTTGCCGCGACGGTCATCACGAGACACATAGCCAGGCGAATCGGCAGACGAGACACGGAATTGTGGCGAATACGGGAAAGGGGAGCTGTTCTCAAGGCGTGCCTCCTTGCACTCACGGCCGGCTCGGTGGATGAGATCGAACGCCAATCCTGTATGGCTCGACGATATCGAACGCTATTGCAGGAGAGCTGAGAGAGCAACGGTGGTATCAGGTGAGCCCGAGCTGCTCCATCATCGTCATGAAGTTGAAGTAGGTGCGGTCCTCGGAGGAGAGGCTGCCAATGCCACCCTGGCCCGTGCTCGATCCTTGGGAATGGGGGTACCCCCCTTGCGGTTCTGCGACCCTTGCTATTGAGTTCCCGGTTCCCGCGCTCTCAGGGAGGCGCTTAATGACAACAAAGGAGCTACACGTATGCCTCTTTACATCACTCTCTATCGCTGGACCCAGGAAGGAATCAAGAACATCAAGGAAAGCCCCGAGAGGCTCAAAAAGGCCAAGGAAGCCGTCAAAGCCATGGGTGGCGACGTGAAGGGCTTCTACATGACACAAGGCCAGTACGACATGGTCACCATCTCAGAGGCGTCCGACTGCAAGGCCACGGCCAAGATCGCCCTCGCCCTCGCCTCACAAGGCATGGTGCGGGGTGAGACGATGCGAGCTTATGACGAGGACGAATTTCGGGAGGTTATCGCGGAGCTTCCCTGAGCAGTTCCTTCCCGACAAACGCAGAACAGAGACACAGACACACAGACAAGACCCAGGCGCCTCCCTGAGGATGCCGGCCCTTGGAAGGTCGACAGGCCCGTGCCGATTCGGGCTGTGACCGACCAGGGGCCATCTTCTTGTTCAGCAGATCCTGATTGTGGCTTGAATGCCGCATGGCTCGCGGCCTCAACCTGAACAACCTCCTGCGAAAGCAGAAACAGCAACGGAGCGCCGCAAGCGACACCGGCGTACGGCAGGTAGAATACTCCTGGCTCGGCTACTTCTTTGTTGCGCCGGATCCGAGCTCGCAACCTATTGCATGATCCCCCCAGGAGCAACGGCGGTGCGGAGGGCGTCCGTCGGTCCCCTGGCTACCCGATGGCCCGTTTTCGGCCCAATTCGGGTCAATCTCTCGCCGCAGGGAGAGAATTCTCCGTTTCGGGCGAGACCATCCGTGTACTGCCGCATCTATCTAGTGAGATCAGGCTATCGGGACCGTGTGGGGTTGACGCCCCCCGGGGACCGTCATGCCGCACCAAGAGTCGACACCGAGAAGTACCTTGGAGGAAGCGATGAAGTGGCCATTCCTATTGCTCATACCGCTAACCATCTACTTGCTCAGCACGGGGGCCGAGTTGCTGACCGTTGCCTTGCTGCTCCCCATCGCCGCAGTAGTCATCCAGGTCGTGTTTGACAACCTGCCGCCGCGTCGCCGTCGGGAGGGTGCCTAGTCCTCCTGTAGTCGGCCTCTCCGCATATTCCTGCCCATTATCCCTGCCAGCCATATCGGGTCCGCTCAGTCCCAGGCGGGCCCGACGTTCGTTCCCCAGAACGGACCAATTCCTTGGCCGAAATCGGTCATTTCCAGCTCGAGGTGAGCCCTTTTCCCCTCCTCTTACTCATTACTAGTGAGGCAACGTGAAAGCCTCCTGACCAGGCCGAGGACTGAGACCTGGCAGAAGCAATCGGCTGGACCGAGCAGCAGAGAACCGAGGAGGACGAAATGAAGTGGCTTCCCTACATGATGTTGATGCCCCTGGGCGTCTACCTGCTGGTTCAAGGCCTCGAGCTTCTGACCATCGTCCTGATCCTTGCGGCGTCATCCGTACTCGTACTGGCCATCGGTGACAGATTCCAACCCCGCCCTGATCAAGAGGGCGGCTAGGCCACAGGGTTCAGCCGAGGGACCGCTGGGTTTTCGGGTCCCGAACGGGCGCCCGGCACCTCCTTCCCTTACCGTTTTGTCGTGCGGTTCAAGATCAGCGGGGGGGGGGGCGCCTCATGTCTCTGGTTTTTATCAGATACTAGGGTCATAATTGCGCCGACTCGAAATCCAGAATACGTACTAGCCATCGAGCGCGGTCCCCAACGTGCGAGGAACTGTGCCCCTACGTGTTCTCGCCAGGCCTAGCGAGCCCCAAATTCCATCGAGCCCGCGCGGGGCTCTTTCTCGATATCACTCGTCCTTCGCCGGGGGATCTGCGACAGGATGCTCGCTCCGCCTCCTTCTACCTCTTTGTTGCTCTACTTCTGCGACCCGTAGTGAGGTGAATTAATGAGACCCTGGCTACCCTGGCTGTATCAGTATGGTGTGGGAGGCTTGCTCTTCGTCGTCAGCGTCTGGCTGGCGGCTAGAGCAGGAGCATTCGACCGAGCTCGCTATTCGCACCGGAAGACGCTGCTGGCGCTTTGCGTGGCCCTTGTTCTGTTCATGACCATCCATGCGGCGTGGATTGCGTGGGTGACTTCATGAGCGCCGCCCCCCTACATGCGCTCGATTGGATCGCTCTCGTCCTCTACCTGAGCTTCATCGTCGGCATCGGCGTCTGGTTTGGAAAGTTCACCAATACAACGAGCGATTTTTTCTTCGGCGGTCAGAAATTCAGCTGGTGGCTCGTCGGTGTGTCGTGCGTGGCGACGCTGGTCGGCTCCTACAGCTTCGTCAACTACTCAGAGGTCGGCTTCAACTTCGGCATCTCGTCGGTCACGAACTACAGCAACGACTGGTTCGTGATGCCGTTGTTTCTGCTCGGCTGGCTGCCGATCATCTACTTCAGTCGTATCCAGTCGATTCCCGAGTACTTCGAGCGGCGCTTCGATCGTCGGACACGCATGCTCGTGCTCATCCTCCTTCTCCTCTACCTCGAGGGCTACATCGGCATCAATCTGCTGACGATCGGCGTGGCCATGAACGGGCTGTTCGGCTGGAATATCCTGCTCTCGGCGACGCTGATGGCTTTCCTGTCGGCCCTCTATCTGCACGCCGGTGGCCAAACATCGGTATTGATGACCGACCTCTTCCAAGGGTTTTTGCTGCTGGCGGTCGGTGTGGGGGTGTTCCTGGCCGGCATCTTCATGCTTGGCGGCTTCGGCGATTTCTGGAACGCTCTACCACTGGCACACCGCCTGCCGTTTGCCGACTTCAACTCACCGCCGGAGTTCCACTTCATCGGCGAGTTCTGGAATGACGCAATCACCGGCACCTTCGCCTTCTATTTCATCAACCAGGGCGTCCTCATGCGCTTCCTGTCGGCCAAGTCGGTTCACGACGGCCGCAAGGCGATGATCTTTGTGGCGTTGTTTCTGATGCCGATCGCCGCGATTGCCGTCGGTGGCGCTGGCTGGGTCGGCCGTGCGCTGGTCGAGACGGGTCTCATGCCCGAGGGCATCGAGGCTCGCAACGCCTTTGTCGCGGTAGCCCGCTTCGTCACACGGCCCGGAATCTTCGGAATCGTCGTTGCCGCCATGCTGGCGGCGTTGATGAGCACGCTCGATACGCTGATCAGCGCAGTTTCAGCGATCGCTGTCAATGACGTCTGGCGAGCCTGGCGGCCAGATCGCCCCGACGCCTACTATCTGAGAGCTGCGCGCATTGCGGCGGCCATCAGCACGGTAGTCGGGATATCGCTCATCCCGGTGTTTCAGCAATTCGCCTCAATCTATCAGGCGCTCTCGTACTTCACGGCCATCATCACGCCACCTCTTGTAGTGGTCATTTTCTTCGCGATCACCTGGAGAAGATTCTCACCACGGGCCGCATTTTGGACGCTGCTTCTCGGCTCGGGCGGGATGTGGCTCTCGCTGATCTTTCCATCGCTGGTACAGCCGCTGGCCCATGGTGTCGCACCGGACTTCGGCTTCAGCTACATGCGGAGCCTGTTCGGCGTGGTTGTGTCGTTCGTCCTGGGAGTTGGATTGACGCTTGCGAGCCCCCGCAGCGAAGAAGAACCCGAGCCCGGCTTGATGCTGTGGACGCTGGCCAAGGGGGAGGCCGGCTTCGCCGGAGGCAAGCCCTCGCATCGTCGCAGGGCGCGAACTAAGCCCATGCGGCTGAACATTGATAAGAATGCCGGGGATGAGATTCACCTGCCGAGCAAGGTGATGAAACTGCTCCACCTAGAGCCGGGGCACAGGATCTACGTCACTGACGCTCGTTGGTGGCTCGGAGGATTTCGCTCCCTGCACGCGAGCGCGGTCGAGGGGCCGGAGCTCGACGACGAAATCCTGATTTCGCCCGAGATGGTCAGGCGCGGCGGCCTGCGCGTGCGGCGCCCCATCGTCGTGGAGACGCTTCCTTGAAGTTCGATGGCCTGGGAGACTAGGCAAAGAGACTGAGAACGGAAGGACGCGATGGTTGGAACGAACACCGCCACAACCGGCTCGACTGCCGTGGAAAAACGCGGATGGGCCCGATGCGTTGCCCGCTGGGTTGTCAGGCGATACTACCCGCGCATGGAGATCGTCGGCGCCGAGCGCATCCCCCAAACCGGGCCCGTCGTGCTGTGCTCGAATCACTCCAACTCGATGCTCGACCCGGTAATTGTGGGCATCACTGCCCGGAGGCCGGTTCGATTCATGGCCAAGGCGCCGTTGTTCGAGTTTCCCGTATTCGGATCGCTGATGTTTGCACTCGGGATGGTTCCCGCATTTCGTGGTATGGACGACACGAAGCAGGTGCGCCGCAACCTAGAGAGCCTCGACATCGGAGCCAAGATTCTGCTGGGCGGCCAGGCCATGGGGATCTTCCCCGAGGGAATATCAACCGATCGTGCGCACCTCGAGAAGATCCGCACCGGCGCGGCCCGCATGGCCATCCAGGCGGTCGATGAAGGCGCAGGTCCCGTGCAGATCGTGCCGCTCGGCCTCGCTTACGAGCGCAAGGAGGCGTTTCGCAGCTCGGTTTTGGTCAGGGTCGGAGAGCCGATCCATGTGGCAGACGTATTGACCGAGCACGAAAACAGCATCCCGAAGGCACGACGCGCCGTGACCCAGGAGCTGGAATCACGCTTGAAGGACGTTGCCATTCACCTGGAGGAGCCCGAATGGGAGCCGTGGTTGGACGACCTGGAGATCCTTCTCCCGGCCTCCACCGACAGTTCACCCACGACACCGCTGTGGCGCCGCAAGGCCATCGCCGACGCCATCAACTATTTCTTGGAGAAGGACCGGCCACGGGCGGAGTCCGTTGCGGAGGAGGTCGAGGCGTATCGTGAAAGCGTCCGGGCAGCAGGCCTTCGGGTCGATTCTCCGGTGCTCGAGACCTCTCGACTCCGGATCTTCTGGACGCTGCTGTGGGGGGTTGTTTGGCTGGCTCTCCTCATCGTTCCCGCGCTGTTGGGAACGGTGTTCCATTTCGTGCCATTCGTGATCGTTCGCCGGATCG
>CALAKE010000762.1 GCA_937922775.1 uncultured bacterium
GATGTTTGGAGGCACTCACGAAACAGGCAGAGGACGTCAGGTTGGAGATCATCGTAGCTGATCGTTGCGGTGAAGACCTCCGGGCCAGAGTTCGAGAGGTTTATCCCGCGGTCCGGGTGTGTGGGGCACCACGTGCTACGACGATTCCTGACCTGCGAGCGTTGGCCTTCCGAGCCGCCAAGGGGACTGCAGTTGCGGTCATCGAGGATCACGTCCTTGTGCCCCCTGGCTGGGCAAAGCAAATGCTACGCGCACGAGAAGCAGGTGCTTTGGTCATCGGGGGCTCAGTCGAAAACGCCGCAAATGAGACCTGGGTCGACCGTGCCGCCTTTCTGTGCGAGTACAGCCACCTGCTTCCGCCACTCGCGCCCGGGCCTTCGTCCTCCCTGACCGGCAACAATACGCTCTACGACGCCGAGCTGCTCGAGCGATATCGCGAGGTCACGGAGGAAGGTCAGTGGGAGAATCACTTGCACGAGGCCTTCCTCGCAGATGGAATCGAGCTCATCTGCCGCCCTGAAATCCGAGTCGCCCACAAGATGCACTACACGTTCTGGGGCTATATGAGCCAGCGATTCCTCTACTCCAGATCGTATTCCGGTAGGCGCCTGGCGAGAGCTGGACTGCCGAAGAGAATCGCCTTTGGCTTGCTCTCTTTCCTGCTGCCACCCGTGCTACTGTGGCGCATCAGCAGCAGCATCTTCACGAAGGAAGTCGACCGCACCGTCGCAATTCGCTCGATGCCCCTGATCGGTCTATTCGTCACTGCCTGGGCGTTCGGTGACGCCGTGGGTGCATGGTTTGGGCCGGGACGCGCTTTGGAGAAAGTGCGTTGACTGTGAGTACCAGGCCACAAGGGAAGCTATCGTGGGAGGCTCCCCGTGCGGAAGACCAATGCCGACCTACTTCACTCGCTGTCATCTCGATCAACAAAATGGAGTGACCTATCAGCCGTCCTGACGCTGAGTCCGGAAAAACCGTAGGCCGGAATTTTCTCGCACTCGGACTCGGAGATGGTATCGCGCGGCTAGCGGCATTCGGCGCGACCGTCTACCTAGCCCGCGTGCTCGGTGCGGACGGCTACGGTCCAGTGGCACTGGCTGCCGGGATAACCCTCTACCTGGCGCAGTTTGTCGATTTCGGCATCGAGGCTATCGGCATCCGAGATATTGCCGAGGATCCCGGTCGCACTGAATCCCTGGCCCCAGCCATTCTGGGCCAGCGCCTGTTCCTGGCGAGTGTGGTGGCCGTACTCAACGCTGTGGTCGCCCTCTCCCTGCTGCCCGCACCCGAGGGCCCTGTCCTGGCGACCTATGGCCTGGTGCTCTTCCCCATTGCTCTATCCACCAGGTGGATTCACGTGGGGCACGAGAACGCGCGTCCGGTAGCCGTCGCCCGGGTGGCGGGAGAGGTCTTGATGCTGCTCATGGTGCTGGCCCTGGTTCGCGAGGCCAGCGACTTGGTCCAAGTTCCACTCAGTCAGTTCGCGGGGGACATGTTGGCGGCTGTCCTTCTGCTGTCTTGGCTAAAGGTGAGGGGATTCCGCGTGGGCGTACGCTGGAATCCCCGTCTCGTCATCGGCATCTTCCGACGTGCATGGCCCCTGGTGGCGCACGCTCTTCTCGGCTTATTGATCTACAACTCCGACTTGATCTTCATCCGAGGCTTCGAGGATCGTTCGGCCGTTGGCTACTACGCCGTCGCCTACACGCTCATCAGCTTTCTGTTGAACCTCGGTGTCGTCTATATGAACTCGCTCCTGCCGACACTGACACGCCTGGGCGCGGGAAGTGATGCCGAAAAGCGGTTTGTGAAGGCGTCCTATGCTCTCGTGTTCGCCGCCGGGCTCCCTACCGCGATTGGAGGGAGCATCCTGGCCGGGCAGATTATCGAAACCGTCTTCGGCGCGAGCTACGCTCCCGCCGTTGCGGCTCTGCAAATCCTCATCTGGTCGATACCGGTCTCCCTATTCCGAAATGTTGCGATTGCCGCACTGATCGCCCGTGACCGACCAGATCGAGTCTTGAGCACGACGACTGGATCGGCTGTCCTGAACATCCTGCTCAACGTGTCGCTGATACCCCTCCTGGGAATCACCGGAGCTGCGTGGGCCACCGTGGCCACGGAAGCCATGCGAACGACGCTGGCGATTCGCTATGCGCGGGATGAAGGCCTGGACGGGCTGCCGGTCAGCAGACTGTGGAAGCCCGTCATTGCGGGCCTCGCGCTCGGGAGCGCCCTCCTGCTGATTCAGCCGCAGAATGTATGGCTCGGAGTGGCGCTGGGAGCGGCTGTCTACTTGGGCGTGCTGCTGGCAGTACGGGGCATCGTATTGAGGCGAGGAGAGCTGCCGGGCATACGGTTGTGAGCAGCGGGCCCTGATGGGATTCGGGCCGCGGTCTCTCAGGCGTCAGAGCTCACCCCGGTCGGCAAATCCACTGCACTGCCCGTCTCCGAGCTTTCACGCACCGCCCTGGCAATCTCGACTGCCATCAGCCCATCAAATCCTGTGGCCAATGTGACACCCTGCTCACCCCCGATCATCGCTATGAAGTCGCGCAACTCCTCGCGAAACGTGATTAGTGTGGTTGAAGTCCAGCTGCGCAGCTTCTCGCGAATGATGATTTCCGGGTATCGGAGTCGCTTCGTCGTTCTCGGTCCGCCCGGCTCCGGCTGCGTGATGAGAAGATTGAACATCGGCGCGTAGTACCCGCGCACCATGCCGAGATTGCCGTAGGCCTCCACGTAGAAATGGTAGCCCTTCCACTCGTTCCAGGTGGCTTGGTAAGTGACCGGGATTCCGAGGGCAGTGCGGAAGATCGCTACGGCATTGTCCTCAGAACCCTCGACACCCCAGAGGCTGTCGGACTGACATCCATAAACCTGGGAAATCTCGCCGACCAAGTGGCGCGTGATGTCCGTCATGTGGATTCCGACATCCATCATCGCTCCACCACCGGAAACTGGGGCCCGATACTGCCAGTCCGCCCGAAAATTAGAGAGTCCGTCATGGCCGCCGAAGACCCTCAGGTGATCTAGGCGGCCGATTGTTCCGGCGTCCAGAACGGATTTCACATATTTGAGAGAAGGATAGTAGCGGTGGTTGAATCCCACGGCGAACACTCGGTCTTGGCCTCGCGCTGCATCCACCATCCTCCTGCATGACTCGACGCTGTTGGACAATGGCTTCTCGCAGAGAACGTGGCAG
>CALAKE010000763.1 GCA_937922775.1 uncultured bacterium
ATCCTCGACATGGAGCGCGCCGCGAAGATCTCGGGGGCACGCTTTCCAGCGCAATTCGGCCCTGGCGCGGCACTCGAGCGTGCCCTCGCCGCGTTCATGGTCGACATGGCGACGCATGAGGGTGGCTACCTCGAGGTCCTGCCCCCCTTCCTCGTCTCCCCCGATTCGATGTTCGCCTCCGGCCAGCTCCCCAAGTTCGCCGACGAGTCGTTCTTCATCGAGAAGGACAGCCTCTACCTGATCCCCACCTCCGAGGTGCCGCTGGTCAACCTGCACCGCGGTGAGATCCTCGACGCCGCCGATCTGCCGATCCGCTACTGCGCCTACACCCCCTGCTTCCGGCGCGAGGCTGGTTCCTACGGTAAGGACACACGCGGCATGATCCGCGTGCACCAATTCGATAAAGTCGAGCTGGTTCGCTTCGAGGAGCCCGAGAAGTCCTACGACGCCCTCGAGACCCTGACGGCCGACGCCGAGCGCGTCCTCCAAGCCCTCGAGCTCCCCTACCAGGTCATCAGCCTCTGCACCGGCGATCTCGGCTTCGCCTCCTCCAAGACCTACGACCTCGAGGTGTGGCTGCCCTCCCAAAACCGCTACCGCGAGATCTCCTCCTGCAGCAACTGCGAGGACTTCCAGTCCCGCCGCGCCGAGATTCGCTATCGCCCGGAATCGAAGGGCAAGACCCGCCTGGTTCACACCCTCAACGGCTCCGGCGTCGCCGTAGGCCGCACCATCGTCGCCCTGCTCGAAAACCATCAGCAGGCCGACGGCAGCGTGTCCATCCCCGAGCGCCTACGCCCCTACATGAACGGCCTCGAACGCATCGAGCCTCTCGTCCGCCCTGGCAACTAGCCACCGGTGATGGGCAAGCACCTCTGTAAACAGCGGACAATCGCTGTTGCCGGTCGGCGCGGGGTAATCACCTCGGCGGACAGTTCGCGCACATAGTCCGCAGATGAGCCCGCAGGTTCGAAGCCTTCGCGCTCAAGCGTCCGCTACGGCGATCACCCCGCACCTCCCGTCGCCAGTTCCAGGATCTAGGCACTCGCGGTCCTGGGCGTCGCATCGGTCCTCTCGATCATCGGTGGTCCTGGGGATGAGCCACGTCGAGTGTACGAGCTCCAGAAGGATGAGGAACGGCTCACCGCTTCCTGGGTGCCCACGCCGGGATTCGGCCAAAGTCAGGAAGAGACCTTCGCCTCGGCAGAGATAGCAGCGATCCCTCGATTGCGATGGCCCGGCGAGGGCAGCCTGGTCATCGCTGTGAGTGTCTCGCCTCGGCGGCCACTTCAGCGCCGGACCCGAGGGAGGCGCGGGGTGATCGCCGTAGCGGACGCTTGAGCGAGCGGCGACTCGTTCTCCCGACGGGCGGGTGCTCCTACCGCGAGTGAACTGTCCGCCGAGGTGATTACCCCGTGTCGACCGCGTGGATGCAAGCTGTCCGCCGAGGTGATTACCCCGCGCCGACCGGCAGTACTGCTAAAGGTCGCAGCAGGTGGGTGTACGCTGCTACTATTCCCGCTGCACGGGAGCTTGCTCCACGCCGTGTGCGACCCCGGAGGGATGGCCGAGTCAGGCTTAAGGCGGCGGTCTTGAAAACCGCTGACCGTTTACGCGGTCCGAAGGTTCGAATCCTTCTCCCTCCGCCTGTGGAGGGGTGCTAGAGTGGACGAATAGGGCGGCCTGCTAAGCCGTTGTACTGGGTAACCGGTACCGTGGGTTCGAATCCCACCCCCTCCGCCTCGTTTTACCTGCCTCGGGTGGCCCGGCTCCCGTGCTAATCTTGCTTTTTAGGCCGTTCCACTGCCTCTCGGAGGGCCAGGTGGAATTCCAGTTCTGCACACATTGCATGGCCTATAAGCGCATGCATGGGGTTGCAGCTCATCGCGAGCAGCTCGTCGCGGCGATCATTGCGGCGGCCATGCTCGCCTGGCTGATCACTCGCCCGGCGATCCACTGGACTTCGTGGGTCCTCGCCGCCATCGTTCTTCCCATGGCACTGTATTTCGGGTGGCCTCGCAAGAGCCGCTTGCGTTGCGAGGGCTGTGGTAGGACCATGCCAGCGGGCGAGACACTCTGAATTCGGATTCTGAGGCTCCAGCAGAACGATGACAGTCACCGAGCACCAACAGGGCAGCACCCCATCTGCCCCCGTGGATGTGGCCACGCTGGAGGATGGCAACGCGAAGCTCAACGATCGTTGCCCGTCCTGTGAGACTCAGGGGGCGTGGGAGGCCAGCAGGCGGCACCGCTTCAGCCCCTTCGGCTCGGTAACCCTGGTGGTTCTCTCGTTTTGGGCGGCGGTCTTCGGGTGGCTGCTGGCGTTCGGATTCATTCCCGCACTCACCCTGTTGGTGGTTGGTGCCGGAATGGCGCTTTTTACTCGCAAAGGGGAAACGTGCGCGGCCTGCGGGTACGTTCGCGCGAAGCGCCGCTGAGGCAGCAAGACCCTGCTGCGCCATGCCTGAACCCAACTCGAGCCTGAGTGAGCCCAATCTGAGGTAGCTCCGCCCACTTCGGCGGAGATGATCAGTGATCCCAGGTTGGCAGGCAGTCGGACGCTACGCTACCATTTGCAGTCTCGGAGGCGCCCCGCATGCGGCGCCCCAAAGATCTTGCAGGACATTCACCAGCCAAGGGCTGGCGCGAGCACGCCGCGTAAGTAGCCCCGACGGGCATTGCGAACTGCTCATCAACGATATCCATTCCGAGATATCTACTCCAAAAGAGGATGTTATGGCTGAATCTTCCGAGGTGCGCGTACGATTCGCGCCCAGCCCGACGGGCGAGCTGCACGTCGGCGGCGCCCGCACCGCACTGTTCAACTGGCTTTACTCGCGCAACATGGGCGGCACGCTCATCTTGCGCATCGAGGATACCGACGAGGAACGCTCCCGCGATGAGGCGGTGCAGGGCATTTTCGAGGCCTTGACCTGGCTCGGCATCGACTGGGATGAGGGCCCCCTCTACCAGTCGGAGCGGCTCGACCTCTACCGTGACTACGTTTCCCTGCTCATGAACTCGGGGAACGGTTACTACTGTTTCTGCACTCCAGAGGAAATCGAGCAGAACCGGCAAGAGGCCCAGGAGCAAGGCGAGACCTGGCGCTATGAAGGCAAGTGCCGTGACCTGACACCCGAAGATGTGCAGGCCAAGCTGGACGAGGGCGCGTCCAAGGTCGTTCGCTTCAAGGTACCCCGTGAGGGCACGACGGCTGTGAACGACATGGTCCACGGCGAGGTGAGCTTCGAGAACGAGAACCTCGAAGACTTCGTCCTGATGCGCTCCGATGACAAGCCCACCTACCATCTCTCGAATGTCGTCGACGACATCGAGATGGGAATCACACATGTCGTCCGCGGCGCCGATCACCTGCCGAACACGCCGAAGCAGATCCTCGTTTACGGTGCGCTCGACGCCAAGCTGCCGGATTTCGCGCACCTGCCGCTGATTCTGGGGCCGGACAAGAAGAGGCTCTCCAAGCGTCATGGCGCTACTTCGGTGACGACGTTCCGTGACAAGGGCTATTTGTCCGGAGCCGTGGTCAACTACCTCGCATTGCTCGGCTGGTCGCCCGGCAACGACCGCGAGATTTTCACGGCCCACGACTTGGTGCGCGATTTCAGCATCGACCGGGTCAATGCCTCCAACGCGGTGTTCGATCCGGAGAAGCTCAACTGGCTCAACGGCACGTATATCTCGGAAGTGCCGGCCGGTGAGCTCCGCATTCCGGTGCGCGACGCCCTGCGCAACCGTGGCTGCTGGCAGGAAGAGCTCGACATGGAGCGCCGCGACTATTTCTTCGCGCTCATCGCGCTGTGGCAGTCGCGTGCTCGCACGATCAACGAGCTGGCCGACGACATCGCGCCGTTCCTCACCGAAGCCTTTCCCTACTATCCCGACGCCGTGGGCGATTACCTGCAGGACACCAAGCTCATCGGCCCCATGGAGGCACTGCGTGAGGTTTTCGCCCAGGTCGATCCATGGACCCAGGAGGAGCTCGAGAGGACTCTTCGCGAGGTCGCCGATGGCTTCGCGCGCGAGGCGGGGGACCTGATCCACGCCACACGCGTGGCTCTCACCGGCAGGAAGAGCTCGCCGGGCATCTTCGAGGTGATCGAGCTCATGGGCAGGGAGAAGACGCGCGTTCGCCTGCAGCGTCTGCTGCGCTACCTGCGCAAGGTCGACGCATCACGGAAGGCTCAGCTCGCTCCGCCGCCCCCTAGAAAACCGAAGCCGAAGCCTGCGCCGGAACCGGAGCCCGTGGCTGAGACCACACCGGAACCTGTAGCTGAGGCGGCACCGGCGGTTGAGGCCGCACCGGAGCCCGTGGTCGAGGCTGCACCGGAAGTAGCGGCCGCACCGGAGCCAGTGGTTGAGGCCGCGCCGGCTGTTGAGGCCGCGCCCGCGGAGAGCC
>CALAKE010000764.1 GCA_937922775.1 uncultured bacterium
GGCCGCCACGAGGCCTGCCCAGTGGGCGATGTCGGCCAGCATCTTCGCGCCCACCTCGTCGGCAATCCCCCTGACCCGGGCGAAATCGATGGTGCGCGGATAGGCCGAAGCTCCGACCACGATGATCTGCGGCCGGTGCTCTTTGGCCTGCGCTTCCATCTCGTCGTAGTCGAGCAGCTCGGTATCTTTGTTGACCCCGTAGGTGACCACATTGAAGAGCTGCCCGGAGAACGACATCTTGTGGCCGTGCGACAGGTGGCCGCCGTGCGGCAGTTCCATGCCGAGAATCGTGTCGCCCGGCTGCAACGCGGCGAAATAGACACCCATGTTGGCCGTCGTGCCCGAATGCGGCTGGACGTTGGCGTGCTCGGCGCCGAACAACTCCTTGGCACGGTCAATGGCCAGCACCTCAGCCATGTCGACGAACTCGCAGCCGCCGTAGTACCGCTTCCCCGGGTAGCCCTCGGCGTACTTGTTCGACATCACTGACGCGCAAGTCGCCAGCACTGCCTCCGAGGCGTAGTTCTCGCTGGCAATCATCACCAGCTTGGTGGCCTGCTTCTCGGTTTCCAGGCGTACGGTCTCGTAGATTTCGGGGTCGACCTGGGACAAGGGACGGGAAAGCGCCGCGCCGACGAGCGCGCCACCGGCTGCAGCGGGATTGCTGTCGTGGTTCGCCATGGATGCCTACCTGGAATTGGATGGAATCATCGGTCCCGAAAACCGGAACGTGAACGGGCTGCAGCGCCATTATAGCCCCGGAGGGCCGCCGCAGCGCCGTCTTGGCTGGATGCCCCTCCCGCGTCCGGCGGTTGTGGCTGGACCGGGTGACGGTCAGCGTCCCTCGGGG
Source organism: uncultured bacterium (assembly GCA_937922775.1). Taxonomy (GTDB): domain Bacteria; phylum Acidobacteriota; class UBA890; order UBA890; family UBA890; genus CALAKE01. The sequence goes on from CALAKE010000764.1 coordinate 851, forward strand.
TCGGGGTAGGGCAGATAGAGACGCTCGTATTCTTTCACCGCGTAGGAATCGCTCATGCCGGCGATGTGGTCGGCCACGAGGCGAACGAATGCCGGGTTGCCGTGGTAGCGGGCGGCAAGCTCCTTCTGCAGGTCTGGTCCACTGAGATCGCGCAAGTAAGAACCTCCGGCCGAGGCGCGATACCGGAGCAGAACGTAGTCGTCGAGCTGCAACGGATCGCGATAGTAGGCCGCGAAGAGACCCTTGACGAAGGACCGGCCACGAGCGTCCATGCGGCTGACGGCGAAGGAGCGGTACACCTGAGTTTCGACGAACGCTGCGATTTCATCGACGAGGCCGCTGACCGATTCGGAGAACCCGACCGTGCCGCTCTCGAAGCGCGGTGGCACGGGCGGACGGTTGGCATCTTCTGCCTCGGCGCTCGCCGACCACTCCAGGCGCCAAGCCATCAGGATCTCCCAGCTATGCACGACGACATCCGACACGAGAACGTGGATCATGCCGCGGATGAGCGAGTTCTGGCGGCGGAAGCGGCTTTTCAAGTGGGAATAGCGATCGCCCAGCTTGTGCACGACGGCGGCGCCCAGATCGAGCCGTTCCGCGGCCTCGAGCGCCACCTCGCCGGCACGAATGCCATCTTCCAGATCGTGCGCCAGGCGCGCCAGCTTGTCGGCTACCGTGACGGTCTGCGCCTCCAGGCTCGGGGGCTCAGTGGGCGCGAGTCCTTCTTCCACCCAGTCCGGGTACGAGATTTCCTCGTCGACCTCGCCGCACTTCCAGATACCCTCCCGTACCGAGTCGCTGAGGTTGAGCCCGGGGTGGTCATAGCGTTGCTCGAGGCGATCGACCACGCGCAGGCTCTGGTAGTTGGAGCGAAAGCCGCCGCTGGCGGCTAATGCCTCGGCATTGATGTCTTCTACCTTTTCCAGCCCGGACATCGAACCCGCCAGGACCTCGTGGCCCGCCGCTCCGAAGGGCGGTTGGCCGAGATCATGGCCGAGGGCAATCGCCTCCACCAGGTCCTCATTGAGACCGAGCGCGCGAGCGATCGTGCGGCCGACCTGGGCAACCTCCAGAGTGTGGGTCAGGCGAGTGCGGTGGTGGTCGCCCTCGTAGGGCACATAGACCTGTGTCTTGTTCTTGAGGCGGCGAAAGGAAAGTGAGTGCAGAAGTCGATCGCGATCACGCTGGTAGGCCGTGCGATAGGCTAGCGTTCGACCGGCGTCATCGATGATGAAGCGGCGCGTTGCGCCGAGGCTACGGTGCGCGTAGGGAGCCAGCGTTGCATCCTCCAGCGCTTCGAGCTCGGCAGCGGTCCTTCCTGGGTGTGAGTTTTCCATCACAGCTGGGCACGTTTACGCTAGAAGGCGTTATGGTTGTTTCATGAAGCCCTTTGAGAACGATGTTCAGACTCGTTGATACCTTGATTTCCGTGCAAAGTTATCGCCTTGTAGGCGCGCGAACAACGGCGCGGCGGCGAGGGGCCAGCGCTGCTCTATGGCTGGCGATCGTTTGCCTGCCGCTTTCGCTAGTGGCGGGATGCGCACGGGGCGGATGGGTGGAGACCTATCCGGACCTGGCAGAACAGGCCCGCCTACAGCCCGCTTCGTTGGTCGCCCAGGCCGACGAGCAAACCGCTGGCCCGCAGCGTCTGTATGGCTCGTATCGTCTGGAAGCACGCCGGGGTGCCGGCTCGCGCAGTGTCGATCTCGTCGTCATGGCCGAAATCCCGGACCGCCTGAGTATCGAGCTGCTCGCCCCCACCGGACAGACGGAAGCGTATCTGAAGTCGAACTCCGCGGAGGTCTCCCTCTGGATCGGCGAGGAAAACCGCCTCTATCGAGGGCCGGGGGGAGAAGGGGCTTTCGCCGCCGCCTTGGGACTCGACCTGAGCGTTCGGGACGCCGTGTCGACTCTGATGGGTCGCCTGCCCGGGTGGACTGGAGCAGGGTCGGGCCAGGTGGAATGGGATGACGAGGAGCAGCGCATCCGGGTGACGACGGGGGTCGGAACACAGGGGTGGTTGCATCCGGTCACCTTGCGATTTGACCGCATGCAGTTCCTCGGACGCGGCGCCCTGACCGAAGTGCTGTGGCCGGAATGGGCGGAGGAACCCGGGATCGTTCCCCGCGTGATCGAGCTCGACGTGCCCACGGAGGGCGTCGAGCTCCACCTGAGGTTGGCCAGCTCTTGGTTGGCCGATCCGCCGCTCGAAGCCACAGACTTCGAGGTCTCCGTTCTGCCCGTCGGCACCGTGGAGATCTCGCTCGACGTGCTCGCAGCGGAGGGTGGCTTGCTTCGCCGAGGCTTCGAGCAGTGAGCGAACTCGTTCGCCTGCGAGCTCATGCCAAGGTGAACCTGGCACTGCGAGTTGGTGCGCCGGGCGCGGACGGGTTTCATCCGCTGGCCACCGTGTTTCAGACGATCAGTTTGGCCGATCGGCTGACCGCCCGCCCCTTGCGCACGGATGAGTCGGCGAATCGTCTCCATCCCGATGTCCCCATCCGGTTCTCCGTGGAGGGGGTGCCGCTGCCCAAGCACAACACGGTGACCCACGCAGCCGCACTCCTCACTGATTTGCTGCGCTCTCGAGGTGGGGCGAGCTTGAGACCCTTGTCCGTGCACTTGAAGAAGCGCGTGCCGATCGGCGCTGGCCTGGGCGGTGGCAGCAGCGATGCGGT
>CALAKE010000765.1 GCA_937922775.1 uncultured bacterium
GAGATCGGGCGCTTCGAGGTCCGCGCACTGCTGGGCGTGGGCGGCATGGGAGAGGTCTACTCGGCCTACGACCAGCAACTCAAGCGCACCGTCGCCCTCAAGCGTCTGCCGCCGGAGCTTGCTGAAGACGACAAAGCCCGGCAGCGCATGATCGCGGAGGCGCGCAGTGCGGCGCAGATCACCCACCAGGGGATCGCCGCTCTGTATGACATCGTCGAGGAGGACGGCCAGCAGTTCCTCGTGATGGAGTACGTCGATGGACAGACGCTGAGGGAACTCGACCTGCCGCTGTCGACTGATGAGTTCATCGCCGTTGCCAAGCAATGCGTCAAGGCCCTCGCAGCAGCCCATCAACAGGGCATCGTTCACGGTGACATCAAGCCTGACAACGTGATGATCACCGAGTCCGGCCGTCTCAAGGTGCTCGACTTCGGGGTCGCGGGAATGATGGCGTTGGCGGGTGAAGAGGACGCCACCGCCACTTTTACGATGCCGACACCGGGGTCCTCAGGAGCGACTGTCGTATACGCCGCCCCGGAGGTCCTGAATGGCAAGCCGAGCGACCAAAGGGCCGATATTTTCTCGCTGGGGGTCGTCTTCCATGAGTTGCTCTGCGGCAAACATCCCTTCGCTGCCGACACACCCACCGCAGTGGCCGCCCGCATCCTCTATCAGCCGCCTGCTGCCCTCGGAGCCATGAACCCCGCCGCACCCGATGGGCTGCAGCGGATCGTGACAAAGACCCTTGCCAAGGAGCCCGAGGAGCGCTACGCGACGGCCGACGAGTTGCTCGCGGATCTCGAGATGCTCGATACATCACCTCTGGCCGTCGGCATCGCTGCGTCAGACGCCGCCGCACAGGTGCCGGCGCCTGTAGGCGGCGTGTCACAGGAGCCGGTGCCACAGCCGGCGCTGCCGCAGCAGTCCTTGTCTGACCCCATCCCGCAACAACCGGCGAGACTTCCCTGGAAATGGCTGAGCGGGGCAGTTGTGGTGATTCTGTCCCTCGTCATCCTCGTGCCGGTCGTGCAGCGATTCACCGGCCGGCCTGAGCCCGATGGCGCATTCTCCGGGAATGTCAGCCCGGCGGCGTTCGACGCTTCAGAGTGGATCATCGCCGTCATTCCATCGGGCGCTGGTGCGGACGAAGACCCGGACTTGAAACCCATCAACGATGGTTTGGCGCTGACCATGACCACGAAGCTGGCCCAGCTATCACGTGCCCATGGCCTGCAGGTAATCCCTTCGAGCACGCTGGGCGAGAGGGGAATCGATAGCCTCGAGAGCGCCCGCCAGGAGCTCGGCGTTTCCTTGGCTCTGACCTTTGATACCCGTAGCTTCGGCGAGACCCTCCGGGTCAACGTACAGCTCATTGACGTTCTCAACCAGCGACAGCTTTTCGGAGAAACGATCGACGGCGACCTCGAGAACCTGCTCATCCTCGAGGAGAAGGTCACCGGGCGCGTCCTGCGCATGTTGCGCGTGGAGCTTCTGCCCATGGAGCAGGGGCTGATGGCGGCAGGCACGGATGAGCCACGGGCCCACGCCTACTACCTGCGCGGCCAGGGCTACTTGTTGAATTACCACGACGAGGAAAACGTCGAGGCCGCCGTATCCCTTTTTGAGCAGGCGCTCCGTGTCGACCCGACCTACGCCCGAGCCCACGCCGGCCTGGGACGGGCACTTTGGGCGAAATACGAGGTCACCGAGGAGCAACGATGGGTCGATTCGGCAATCGAGGAGTGTCGGATGGCGATTGAGCTCGACGATCTCGACGCCGAAGGGCACATCTGCCTGGGGACCCTGTTCAACGGCACGGGCAGAGCCGAGGAGGCGGCAGAGGAGTTCGGCATAGCTACCTCACTCGATCCCACCCAGGATGTGGCCATCCGCGGACTGGCCGACGCCTACGTAACCATGGGCGAGCTCGACCGCGCCGAGGAGGCCTACAAGGAAGCGGTATCCCTGAGGCCCCACTACTGGTCGGGCTACAACTGGCTGGGCATCTTCTACCTCGAACACGGCCGCATTGAAGAGGCGATCACGAACTTCGAGGAGGTCGTTCAGCTCGCTCCGGATAGCTTCCGCGGCCTGAGTAACTTGGGCGCCGCCTACTACTACGCAGAGCGCTGGGTGGATGCCCAAAGGGCATTCGAAGCTGCCCTGGTGATCAACCCCGAGGACGACCTCGCCACCTCGAACTTGGGAACCTTGTACTTCTTCGAGGGCCGCTATGCGGATGCGGCGCGACAGTTCGAGAAGGCCGCTTCACTGAACGAAAAGTACTACTTCCCCTGGGGCAACCTCGCTGACGCCTATTACTGGAGCGCCGGTGAACGTCACAAGGCGGAGCAGACCTACCGGCGAGCCTACTCACTGGCCGAGGAACAACTCGCGGTTAACCCCAACGACGCCGAAATCCTCGCCGACGCGGCGAAGTACAGCGCCATGCTCGGCGACTCGGGCAACGCTCTGGACCTCCTTGGGCGGGCCCTGGAGCTCGCCCCGGAGGGGGTCGACATCCAGCACACGGCGGCCCAGGTGTACCTGATTCTGGACCAGACGGATCGCGCCCTCGACCTGCTCGAGGCCGCCATCGCCGACGGTTATCCCGTTGCGGAGATCCGCGTTAACCCCTTCTTCGGCGAGATTGCGGGCACTCCTCGATTCACGGCATTGGTCGGCGAGAAGGGATAGCCCCCCGAGGAATCGCCCCGTCGGTGGCCCTTCACCCGGCGCACTACTCGACCTTCATCCGGACGGCGCGCTACTCGACTTTCATCCGAGGATCGATGATGACCTGCTCGCCGTCGCAGGAAATGACGATGTTGTAGTAGTAGTCGCCCGCTCCTCCGTTCATGCCCGTGAAGGTGACGACGTTTGGGCCCGTCTCTTGCCGACTCGGATACGGCCAGGCACTCGATTCTTTTGCCTCGATCGTGATCTGGTTCTCAGCCGGTCGGTTGGTGAGCAGACGGAAGGTGGCATCAGCCCCTGGCGCCCGAGTGTAAACCCAAGGATTCACTCGTACGATGAGCTGGCCACTCGAAAGATCCTGCGGGCACGTGACGTTCACCGTCACGTCGACAGGAGGCTGACCGCCTTCCTGCCCCTGAGCCGCCAGTGACAACGCAGATCCTGCTGCAACCAAGACAAGAACCAATCCGAGAGCTCTCCAGCGCAAGGCAACCTCCCATTTCAAGATGGAATGATGGACGTGGGTGCCGGATTCTGATGAGTTTGGAGGATTTTGGCAATGCCCACGGCGTGATTTGAGGTTTTCGGCCCTCTGCGGTGCAAGGAGCCGAGACGACCGGATGGGGCGCTCAGCTCGCGCCTCCGCTCTTTGTGGGCAATCCAGTACGAACCCGGCGGCGCAACGGGGCACTGTTCACCAAGCTCCCTTGATTTGGCCGGAAGAATGCACGTACCGTAGCGGTAGAGGGAGAGTCGATCGTCCAGGGATGGCACTGATGCTTTGCCCACGATGTGGCTACCAGAATGCCCAGGATGCGCGTTCCTGCGCAAGATGTGACACCGGTCTGTCCTTCGACAATGCCGACACTTCACCCGGCGGAATGACGCCGGGTGGAGATTCGGCGGATCATGGCGGAAGCACGATCGTGCCGGGGGCGAATCTTGGCCCTGCCGGTGGCACGGTCGTGCCGGGGGCAATCCCTGACCCCGCGGGCGGCACGGTGGTGCCGGGCGCAGAACCCCCGGCGCCTGAAACCGGAACCGTCGTTCCGGGAGCCGGTACCCCCGACGCATCAAGGGACGAACCTCCCCCCGACAGTGGCTCGGGCTGGTCGATTCCGGCCGCGAGCATGGTTCCGCGTGAGTATCCTGGCGCCGCACCGGGAGGCCTCACGTCGTTTCCTCCCGGAACCATCCTCGCCGGTCGCTATCGACTCGTCCGCCTGCTCGGCGAGGGTGGAATGGGCAGCGTCTACCACGCTGATGATATCGAGCTCGATCGCCCAGTCGCTCTCAAGCTGATCCGACCCGAGCTGGCCGCCTCCCAGGAGATCCTGCAACGATTCAAGCAAGAGCTCATCCTGGCACGTGAGGTCACCCACGAGAACGTCGTGCGGATCTTCGACCTCGGCGTTGCCGACGGCATCAAGTTCATCACGATGGAGTACGTCGACGGCCGCGACCTCAGCTCCATTCTGGAGGAGCGGGGCAAGCTTTCTGAGAACGAGATCGTGGATATCACTTCCCAGGTGTGCCGTGCGCTCACTGCCGCCCACGGCGCCGGCGTCGTGCACCGCGACCTGAAGCCGCAGAACATCATGGTGGACGGCGACGGCAACGCCAAAGTGATGGATTTCGGCGTCGCTCATTCGATGGACCTGACCGGCATGACGCGCACCGGCGAGATGATCGGAACGCCGGCCTACATGTCACCGGAACAGGCCAAGGGAGAGAGGATCGATGCTCGCTCGGACCTGTTCAGCCTAGGGGTCATCATCTACGAGATGCTGCTGGGGAAGCTGCCCTTCGAGGCCGAAACACCGA
>CALAKE010000766.1 GCA_937922775.1 uncultured bacterium
AGGCAAACCTTCCTGCAGGTAGCTTTCGGCCAACGCGGATGATATCGCCACGTAGCCGTCGCAGCGACGGAAGATCGCATAGCGCAGCCGGCGCAGGAAGTTCCGCGCCTGGCGAACGGCTTTCGGGTCGTCAGTGCCCAAGAGGGTCATCTCGAAGAGAATCGGCCTCCGGGTCAGGCGACAGAAAAGCCATGACGTATAGAGGGCGTCGTGGATGGTGTGAACGTGGACCACCTCGATGGAGCGCCGTTGGCGCCACAGGTACAAGAGATTCCGCAGGGCGAAGATGGGTGCCCAGAAGCGCGTGCGCGTCGCCGTAGCACTAACTCCCGGGATATCAGAGCGAATGCGCCGGACCCGGTAGCCGTCGATTTCCTCGATCGGGGGATGTTGGCCACGCACCGCGGTCACGATCACCACCTGTGAATGGCGCCTAGCCAGCTCCCGGGATAGTTCCTCCACCTGGACTCCCTGCCCGGAGAAGTAGGGGCGCAGACGCTGGATCACCATGGCGACGCGCGGAGGTTTCCGGCCCCGGGTCGCTTCCCCAATGGGATCTCGGTTTCCCGCCTCGGGGATCCGCGGCCCGGACTCGTCGTCGGTGGGCACGCTCACGGTGACATTCTCTCCGTTTCAGTCCGAATACTGGCTCGGTGGCGACTGCATCACGGAGCAGCGGCTGAATACGAGGTTCAGGCTGACTCCGTGCCCAGCTTCACGCGGAGGAAGTCTGCCAGATATGACCTGAAAAAGCGGCCCGCTACGGCGCAAAGATCGAGCCTGGCGGCGTTGCCGAAAGTGAGGAGAGGGGGAGCTCTACCTGAGGACCCGGCCGAAAGTCGTGGCACAACCGAAGCCGGTCCCGAGGGTCGTGTCCGGCCCCGGGTAGGAGACCACCTTGCCCATAGGTTCCTGGTGAGTGAGGTCGAGGTGGCGGAGAGGCTCCTCGAACTCGATGGCCAAGCGCCCGGGGATCCCTCCCCTGGGTTCCGTACGCACCACACGTCCGGAAACAGTTTCCGGGGTGGCCAAGGCGCCTTCCGGCAGATCAGAAAAGCGGACACTCACATGGGTGCCCTTGGGCACAGCGAGGTCCACGGCGCAGCTTACGCCGCCGTAGGAGATATCCCTGGCGACACCATGCATCAGCAAGACGGCCGGATTGACTCCGGACACATGCAGAAGCAACTCGACCTTCATCCCACCCGGGATCGGCAGGCGTGGCCACCGTCGTCGCTCGGTTTTGGCTGGATCCCTCGAAGACATCGTTGCTTGGATCTCCATTGCATGCGCTGGTGAAGCGAGTCTGTCGTCTCGCGTCGCCAATGTGTGCCGCTTGAGGTATAACGCACGTGGTGCGATTCTTCCGGCCCTGAGGTGGGGAATAGCTGCCGCCTACTGATAGCTGTAGTAGCCCGTGAAGGAGCGGATTTGCTCCACTGGAACGACGCGGCGCAGCTCCTCGAGCGTGGTCGTGCCTGCATAGACCTTCTGCAATGCATCGTCGACCAAGGGGGTCAGACCGTTCCCAACTGCACTCTCGCGAATCATCCCCTCGTCGGCCCTAGCAGCGATGACCTCGCGGGTCTCTCGCTTGATCTCCCAGAACTCGTATAGGCCGATGCGGCCCTTCAGGCCCTGTCCGTGGCAATTGGAACAGCCGGTACCGCGCAGGAAATGTGCCTCCGGGGGAACGCTGCCGCTCGGGTAGAATTCGCGCATCAAAGCGGGCGCCGGCTGGTAGGGCTTGCGGCAATTTGGACAATTGCGCCGCGCGAGACGTTGCTGCATGACACACAGCAGACCATCGGAAATCGATGAGGAGTCGACCCCGAGATCACGTAGGCGCTGGACGACCGCGATCGCATCGTTCGTGTGCAGAGTGCTGAAGACCAAGTGCCCCGTCATGGCGGCGCGGATACAGGCGACGGCGGTTTCATCGTCGCGCGTTTCACCAACCAAAATAATGTCCGGGTCTTTGCGCAGAAAGCGGCGTGTGTACTCGGCAAAGGTATTCCCGATGAGATTGTTGACCTGGTACTGCGTGATGCCGTCGAGGTGATACTCGACCGGGTCCTCAGCCGTGACGATTTTCTTGTCGCCCGTGTTGAGATGATGCAGCGTCGTATACAGGGTAGTGGTCTTACCGCTACCGGTGGGTCCGGTGATCAAGATCAACCCCTGAGGGTTCCCGACGAGTGCCTCGTAGCGAGCCTGGATCGAGGACGCCATCCCGAGATCGCCGAGGCCGAGCAAGTTCCGGGAGCGATCGAGCACACGGATGACCGCGTCTTCGCCGAACTGTGTAGCGTGGACGTTGATGCGGAAATCGATGTTGCGGTCCTTGCCGATGCGCATCTTGAAAACGCCGTCCTGGGCGCGACGACGCTCGGCGATGTTGAGGCCCGAGTCGATCTTCAACACCGAGATGATCTTCTGGATATTCCCCTTGTTGATCGGAGTCGTCCGATCATGAAGGATGCCGTCGATGCGGAAGCGAACCTGGACGCGGGTCTCGAGATTCTCGATGTGGATATCGCTGACGGAATCGCTGACGGCCTCGTAGAGCAGCTTGTTGAGGATCCGTCGCATCTTCGGCAGATCCTGGTTGATCGCGATCTCGTGGCGGTTGTCGATACCCTCGTCCCACTCGGTATCGGTTTCGATCTCGAGCTCGTCGGCAACGACCTCCATTTGTCGATGGAAGTTGTAGGAGTAGCTGATGTTGTCGCGCAGCTTCGAAGGCGAGGCGAGGATGAGCCTGAGCTCCATGTTCTGTCCCTCCGCCACGGTTTCGAGCATATCCCTGACCTGGATATTGGTCGGGTCGGCTATCGCCACATCCAACGTGCCTTCCTCATAGTCGAGCTTGAGCGGCAGCACCAGGTTGCGCTTGGCAAAGCGCTCCGAGACCAAGTAGCTGAGCTGGTAATCGACGTCCGATTTCGCGATGCGGCGGTACTCCATGCCGAGCTTCTCAGCGAGGATCGGATAAAGAACGTCCTCACCGATGAAACCCTTGGAGACCAGCAACTCGCCGAGCTTCAGGTGCGATTCCTTCTGCGCCGCCAGACATGTGTCGAGCTCCTTTCGGGTGATGAGGCCGCGTGATACGAGGATCTCACCCAGCCACATCTGCCGGATCTCGTTGCGCAGGCGAGTGCTGTAGCAACGGCTCATGGCCTCCGCGAGCTCGCTTGGACCCACGACCACCATGTTGGGGTTGAGACCGGTCACCTTGCTGATCTCGTGGAGGGCATCCGGATCCGGTTGCTCCGAGATGGCAAAGACCAGCTCTCCACCCAGTCGGTAGAGGGGCAGGATATTGTGCTCCCTCGCGAGCACCTCAGGGACCAGCTTCAACGCCTCGGGGTCGACGGTCAGAACGGGCTCAAACGATGGGTTGTTCTCGCGCATCTGCTGCGCCAGCGCCTGTCCGAGCTGTTGCGGTGTGATCATGTCGAGATCGACGAGGATCTCGCCCAAGCCCTTGGCGCGACTACGGAGCAGGTTGTCTTCATAGACCGTTCTCAGAGTGGCCTCCACGTTGGCCACCTGGGAGGGAACCGACCGGATCGGCCTGCCGACCCTCTCGGTCAGGCGCTCGACCTGTGAGGGGTCCAGAGACTTGTCGGAGGCCACGAGCAAAGTGTCACCGACCACCTGCATGGGGACGACTTCGAATTCACGCGCTAGCTGTGATGGGAACTTGGCCAGTACAGAGTTGTCGATATGAACCGTGAGGTGAACCTCGACTGGGTTCTGCTCTGGTCGCGATGCCTGGGCTGAGGAATCGGCAGAAGGCTCGAGCTCGAAATCAGATCGTGCCCTTGTGTCTCTGGTGTTCTCTCGACCCGCCACGAACCCGAAGACCTCGCCTTTGTTCGCGGCGTCGATCTCGACTTCGGGCACAACCGGAGGCTCGACCTCGGGCGCATCCTCGAGCGGTATCTCCGGTATCTCCGGCGCCGGCTGCAGGCGTACTACGCTAGCTTCACGAGCCGCGCGCGCGGGAGCGGATTCTCTCTGCTGCGCCATCACATAGATGGCACTGGCCTTGAGTTGGGCGGCGGCCTTGGGATCGAGGCTGGGAATCGACTCCAGTTCCTCAATGGAGGCTTCAGCCAGATCAAGGAGCGAGTGATACCCGGCGTTGATCAACATCTGGGCCTTGGAGCGACCGACGCCGGGGAGAGACTGGAGTGACACCTCGCCCGTCGTCTCGGCGTCGGACTTCCCGACGTCCCGGTGGTTCTTGTCTTCGGAGAAAGACCTACTCAAGTTACCCCCCAACCCGCACGGCGCGAGAATCTCCTTCCCGCCTCGTGGCGGCAAGCCGGCACATTCAAGCCCGGAGCACAGGGAAGCGCGGGGCGGTGTGCCTGACTTACGCCAGGCCCGTGGAAGTGCCTGGTACATCGATATGTTAACGCCTACAGGGCGCCGTTTTCGAATCCCCTCCCGCATAGGAGGGCGGAAGCGCCCGATGCGGTCCTCTCGCAGTTCCGGGTCACGATTGACTCTGGTTCTGCCAAACCCGTAGGATTCCTCGCATCGCAGGGTGGCCTGCACGCTGTCGTGGGGGGCAGTTCTTCCGTCCTGAGACCTGAGGACATGCTGGAGCAAATCAGATCCAAGTTGGGGCGAGCGCGCCCCGAGTACATCGTCGTATTCCTCTTGGTCGCCATTCTCGGTCTCCTCAACATCCTGGAATTCGACCAGCGGGCCTTCCTCAATTTCTATTTCCTGCCGGTTGTTCTCGCCGGCTATCTGCTGGGCAGGGCGGGCGGCGTGATGACCGCGGTGGCTTCCGTCGCCATCGTGGTCTTGTTCACACTGACTAGCGGGAACGTCCTGTTGGGCAGTGGCAGCGAGCTAGACAAGTGGGTGGATATCGCCCTCTGGGGAGGTTTCTTGGTCCTCACTGGGGGTGCGACCGGGCATCTGTACGAGCTCCGAGACGAAGCTTTCAAGGACCTTCGGCAGGCCTACGAGGGTGTACTCGAGATCCTGGTGAAGTTCATAGATACTGCGGATCGGTACACTGAGGCCCATTCGGTGCGCGTTTCGATCCTCTCCACCGAGATTTCTCGCCAGATGTCTCTGTCCGAGGGAGATGTCGAAGACGTCAGAGTGGCGGCCCTGCTTCACGACGTCGGCAAGCTCGATGTCAGCATCGACGTGATTCGTAAGGCTGGCAAGCTCAACGACGACGAGTGGTCAGAGCTCAAGACCCACCCACAAAAGGGAGCCAGGCTGATCGAGGGCATGGGCGGCATGCTGAGCAACGCCGTGCCAATGATCCTCTTCCATCACGAGCAGTACGGGGGCGGAGGCTACTACGAGCGCGAGGGCGAGCAGATTCCCCTGGGTTCACGAATCATTGCCGTCGCCGACTCCTTCGATGCCATGACCACAGATCGCCCCTACCAGCAGG
>CALAKE010000767.1 GCA_937922775.1 uncultured bacterium
GATCTCGCTTTCCAAACGTCGTTTCTCGAGCGCCTCCTCATAGAGGCTGGCATTGTCAATGGCGACGGCCGCGTGGCTGGCGAACGACTCGAAGAGGGCGAGATCCTGGTCGGTGAAGAATCGTGTCGGCGAGCGCCGGTCGACGTAGATGACCCCGACGATGCGCTGCTCCGGCTCCGCCGGCCCGGACGCCTGCGCCATCTGAATCTCCGTAGAGCTGAGGAATTGCGTCGCTCCCATATCGGGTGTCTCGTCCACCTCATCGTCCTCGAACTCTTCGTAGTCATCATCTGGGGACGCGTCGATGCGATGCGACAGACGCAAAGGTACGCACATGACCGTACGGAGATTGAGACCGACAATGCTCTCTTGGCCGCTGAAGTGTTCGTCCTGGGCGGCGTCGGTGAGGATGCGGGGCTCACCAGATTCGTGGACGTCAGCCACAACGCTCGAGCTGTATCTGATCTGCTCCGAGTCCGTCGTATCGAAGTTGCGCTGCACGCGCACCGAGAGCTCGTCGACGCTTTCACCCAGCAACAGCATGCCGCGCTCCGCCCTGGTCAGCGCCAGAATCGCCTCGACCACCTTTTCCAGCACCTCATCCAGCCGCAGCGTGGAGTTCAGGGCCTTGGTGATCTCGAGCAGTGCCCACAGATTGCGCAGATTCTCAGGGGTCGGCTCGATCTCCTCGGCCGTTTCCATGAGATCTGAGAACTCACGGTGGGTGCGGAAGATCAGGGTCTTGTTGCTGGCCTTACCCAGCCGAAGGCGGTCGTTGTGGTGCAGCGTCTGGCGCCGCACCCGAATGTCGTTGACGAACGTTCCGTGGGTGCTGTCGAGGTCCTCGATCCAGTGGCCGCCCTCATCGGAGCCTACCCTGGCATGCTCGCGCGAGACGGTTGGGTCGAGAAGCTGCAGATCATTGGACGTGCGTCGCCCGATGCTGATACCCGTGCCAGACAGTGCAATCGTGATGTCCTCGCCGTCTGCATCCTGAAGGATCAGGTGCGGGCCATCCTGTCGCGTTTCTTCAGTTGTCGTAGTCATCGTCGAGAGGGGGTTCAGGAATCCATCGTACGCAAAGCACTATATGCGAAGGTGCCGAGAATCGCTCCCACCAAGGGGCCGAGCCAGTAAACCAATTGGTTGGGCCACACTCCGCTGACGAGGGCCGGACCGAATGCTCGAGCCGGGTTCATCGCCGCGCCTGTGAGCGGTCCCCCGAGGAGAATACCGCAAAGTAGTACCGCACCCACGGTAAATCCGGCGAACTGATCCCGCCTCTCCTCGTGGAGAAACACCTGCAGGATGGTAAGAACGAGGAAGAAGGTCAGGACAGCCTCGACGAACAGACCGGTGGTGAAAGAGACACCGACGGCGAGCGCGGGTGCGCCGAGGGCTACCGGCTGCCATATCTCAGAAGAGAAGGTGCGGACCAGCACCAGCGAGGCGATTGTCGCGCCCACAAGCTGGGCAACCAGGTACAGTGCCGCCATCAGCGGCTGGATGCCGCCGGTCAACCAGGAGGCCAGCGTGACCACCGGGTTGACGTGGCCGCCGGATATCGGCGCGGTGACACTCATCATGACCGCGGTGGCGAGGGCATAGGCTAGTGCGCCACCGAGGAGGCCGAGCTGCCCCCCGCTATACTGATCGGTGCATATGGCCCCGGCGGCGACGAAAGTAACCGCGAAGGACGCGATGAGCTCCGCCAGGGCACGCTTCCACCAGATGGGAATCATCCGAGCTCCTACAGAGGACGAAGATCAGCCGCAGTTTAACAGGCCGTAGTGAGAGTGTGATGGAGCAAGGAGGTGGCCATCAACGAAATCGGGGCCTCGACGGCGGTCGTTGGCGTGGGAATATCTTCTTTAAAATCAGTGCTTTAAGGTGCTTTTCCCGGGTGATATCTCGATTGAACGAGCGCGGAGATCTGTGACATAATCGAACGGCTGCGTCGCATCTTGCGGTTGGTCCGCAGAATCCCATTTTACATAGGAGCATCGTCGTGAAGCCTGTGTGTCCCGTAGCGACCGGAGACTCTCCAGCGGGGCTTCGTGTGCGCCGCCTCGGCAGGCAGAGCTATGCGGATGCTTTGGTGCTGCAGATTGCAGCGGCACGCGCTGTGGTGGCCGGCGGGCCCGACGAGCTACTCCTGCTCGAGCATCCGCCGGTGGTAACACTGGGCCGAAGTGGGGGGCGGGAACAGTTGCGCATTCCGGCAGCCGACCTCGCGCGTTACGGTGTGGCTCTTGTCGACACCGATCGCGGCGGTGGCGCCACGTATCATGGGCCAGGTCAAATCGTCGGTTACCCGATCGTCGACCTACGACGTCGCCGGCTGTCTCCGAGGGGTTTCCTGCGCGTTCTCGAGGCGGCGCTGGCGGACGCACTCATCGAACAGGGACTGCCGGTCTTTCTCAGAACAGGTCTTACGGGCGTTTGGGCTTCGAGTGGCAAGGTGGCGGCAATCGGCGTCTCTGTGCGCCGGGGCATCGCGAGACATGGCTTTGCTCTCAATGTCGACGTTGATTTGGACATGTTCGATCTCATCGTTCCCTGCGGTCTGACCGAGCCAGTGACGAGCCTGCAGGCTTTGGGGTGGCGCGGTCATCGTGGTGACCTGACGCGGGGCCTGGCGAACCATCTAGGTGAGGCACTGAACCATTCCGAGCGGAGTGGGGGCGCTGGTCACGCAGGGTGCGCATATCTCCTCACCGGGCAAGATTCTCTTCGCTCGCCAGGTTCTTCGTGGTCCGGGGACGGAATCGAGGGTGGCAGATGAGAACTCCCAAGCCGGACTGGCTCAGAGTGCGAGCGCCCGGAGGCCCGAGCTACGCCCATCTCAAGCAGGTGCTTCGTGATCGCGGTCTATACACCGTCTGTGAGGAGGCGCACTGCCCCAACGTTGGTGAGTGCTGGGGTGGGGGGACCGCCACGTTCATGGTTTTGGGCGAAATATGCACCCGCGGATGCCGTTTTTGTGCGGTCACCAGTGGAGACCCCGCTGGGAAAGTGGACAAACAGGAGCCCGACAACGTGGCGTCCGCAGCGGCGGAGATGGGCCTCGATTACTTGGTCCTCACCATGGTTGACCGGGATGACCTGCCCGATGGAGGCGCCGCCCACGTGGCCTCATGCATAGGGGCCATCAAGGAGCTCAGTCCCGACATCATCGTAGAGGCGCTGGTCAGTGACTTTCGTGGTGATGAGGATGCCATCGACGAGATCTGTTCCGGTCGGCCCGACGTCTTCTCGCACAACGTCGAAACCGTGCGGCGCCTGCAGAGCGCAGTGCGCGACCGACGCTGCAGCTACGAGCAGTCTCTCGAGGTCCTCGCCCGGGCCAAAGAGCATTCATTGTCGCCCTATACCAAATCTTCTATCATGCTCGGCTTGGGAGAGACGGTGGACGAGCTTCTCGCGACCATGCGGGATCTGCGCCAGCGTGGGGTCGACTTCCTCACATTGGGCCAGTATCTGCAGCCTTCGCATCGCCACCTCGCCGTGCAGGAGTTTGTTCCTCCGGAGCAATTCGAGGAGCTCCAGAGCCTCGCCGAGTCTCTCGGCTTCTCGTACGTCGCCTCCGGGCCGTTGGTGCGGAGCTCGTATCGCGCCGGAGAGTTCTTCGTCCGAAGCCTGCTGCGGGGTAGGGAGGCAGTCGAACCGACGAGCTGCGACCATGCGGGGGAATCATGCAGTCAGATAGCGAGTCTCGGAGGGGGGAAATGAAGGGAGAACTGGTCAGTGTGCTATCGGATGACCTCGATGCCGTTGAGGCCGAGGGGCCGAGAATAGGCGACCAGGACCTCCGCTCACTCTACGAGGCCATGATGCTGTCTCGAGCGCTCGATGACCGCTGCCAGAATCTGCATCGCGAAGGAACGATCGGTTTCTACGTTTCTTCATCTGGCCTGGAAGCTACCTCCGTGGGGGCGGCCCATTGCCTTCATGCTGAAGATTGGGTGTTCCCGTCGTATCGAGACGCCGGAATGTATTTGATGCGGGGCGGTTCGGTTCAGGCATGGCTCGACCAGCTCTACGGGAACTCCGGTGATCTCCTGAGCGGTAGGCAGCTTCCGAGCCATCATTCGTTGCCGGGCGGACGCTTCGTCTCGATTTCTGGCACGGTGGGTGCGCACCTCGCCCAAGCGACCGGCTGTGGCCTGGCCATGAAGGCCCGCGGCGACAGGCATGCGGTCCTGGCTTCCTTCGGGGAAGCGGCGAAGGCGCAGGGCGGCTTTCACACGGGCCTGAACTTCGCCGGAGTGTTTGCCGCCCCCGTGATCTTTCTGTGCCAAAACCGCCGGCTCGGGGCAGAGCTTGGGGAGCCTGCCGACCGTGAGGGGAGCCTGGCGGCGAGGGCAGTGGCCTATGGCTTCAGGGGCGAGTTGGTCGACGGTACCGACATCCTTGCCGTGATCAAGGTGGTATCTGAAGCTCGCGAGCGAGCCGTCGAGGGTGGTGGACCGACCCTGATTGAGGCTGCTTTGCCCATGCACGGAAATCCCGAGGCGCCAGTGGCCAGGCTGCGCAGGTATCTCGAGTTGTGCGGACTCTGGGACGCGGCCTGGGAAGAAGAGCTGCGCGGCCGCGGCCGCGAGCTGCTGGATGCCGCCGTCGCACGGGCGGCCGCGACGCCACAACCGCCGACTGATTCGATGATCTTCGATGTTTACGCAGAGCTTCCCTGGATGCTGCGAGAACAGCGAGAGGTACTGAAGCGAGGCTACGAGCCAGGAGATGGACATGCCTGAACTGAGTATGGTCGAGGCGGTCAACTTCGCGCTGCGTGAAGAGATGCGCAGGGATGAGCGTGTCGTTGTTCTCGGAGAGGACGTCGGCGCACTGGGCGGCGTCTTTCGAGCCACCGATGGTTTGCTCGAAGAGTTCGGCGAAGATCGCGTGCTCGACACCCCGCTAGCGGAAGGTGGAATCATCGGCAGCGCGGTGGGCATGGCGTTGTACGGTCTCCGCCCGGTGCCGGAGATTCAGTTCGTTGACTTCGTTTTTCCCGGCTTCGATCAGATCGTCTCCGAGGTTGCCAAGTACCGCTATCGGTCGGGAGGGCAGTACCCCTGCCCAATGGTCATTCGCGCCCCCTACGGAGGCGGGATTCGCGGCGGTCACTACCATTCGCAGAGCAATGAGGCGTATTTCACCCACACGCCAGGGCTGGTTGTCGTCATTCCTTCCACTCCTCACGACACGGTGGGGCTTCTGCGCAGTGCGATGCGCTCCGAAGACCCTGTCGTGTTCATGGAACCGAAGAGGATCTACCGCAGTGTGCGGGGAGATGTTCCCGAGGTGGATTACTCTGTGCCCATCGGTGTAGCTCGTCGTGTCCGTGAGGGTCGTGACGTGAGCGTCTTCTCCTATGGCGCCATGCTGCATGAGTGCGGAAGGGCAGCCGCGACGGCGGCGGAACGAGGCATCGAGGTCGATTTGATCGACCTTCGCACTTTGTTACCCCTCGACATCGACGCGGTGCTGGAATCGGTGGCCAAGACCGGCAAGGCCGTCATTGTTCAGGAAGCTCCCAAGTTCTGTGGCTACGGGGCCGAGATTGCCGCCATCCTGGCGGAGAGGGCCCTGCTTCATCTCGAGGCTCCTGTAGTGCGGGTGGCTGGTTTCGACACTCCGTTTCCCTACGCGCTGGAATCCACCTACCTGCCCGATGCCGAACGAGTCTTGGCGGCGGTCGAGCAGGTAGTCAACTTCTGAGAGACCCATGGCTATCGAATTCAAGCTTCCGGACATCGGAGAGGGGCTCGCCGACGGCGAGATCATCAAGTGGCTGGTCTCGGAGGGTGATCAGGTTGAGGAAGACCAGCCGCTCGTCGAGGTTCTGACCGACAAGGCGACGGTGGAGATTCCTTCGCCCCATCACGGACGCATCCTCAAACTCTGTGCCGGCGAAGGGGATGTGGTGGCTATCGGTGCGGCAATCTTGCTCTTTGCCGCGAGCGATGATGAGTCGGCCGAAGATTTCGTGGAACCTGCCGAAGTGAACGCGATTGACGCGGAACAAAGCCTCGATGAGCAAGCCGTACAAGGCCAGGAGCGCGAGGTGAAGGAGAGTCTCGGCGAGCAGCCCCTGCAGTCCCCCCAGGACGAGGCGATAGAGATCCTCGCCGAGGATACTGCACAAACATCCGAAGACATCGAAATGGCCCGTGAGATGGCCCGCGCCGAGCGCAGCGCGGTCGAAGCGGAGATTGTCGAAGATGTTTCGCCACTCGAGACGCCCGCCCCGATTGACGGCCGCATCCTGGCAACCCCTGCGACGCGACGATTGGCCAATGAGCTGGGCGTCGACATTGCGCTGGTGCCAGGAACGGGAGTCGGTGGCAGGGTCAGGAAAGAGGATGTTCGGGCCTTTGCAGAGGGCGGGGTCACCGGAGCGGTTGATGCGCCCGAAGAGCCCGACGTGATTGTTGCTCCACCCGAGCCGCCCGCCCTTCCCGAGCCGCCCGTTCTGTCCGAGCCGCCGGCCCTTGCGAGTGACGAGGTCACGCGGACCGAAGTTGTCGAAGCGACCCCGGACGAGCCCTTGCCTGCGCCGGATGAAGTCCAGCCTCCGCCGGTGATCGTGCCTCTCTCTGTAGAAGACGCCGTTGAGCCGCCGCTGGAAGAGCCCTTGCCGGAACCCCCTGCGAGAGATCCGCTGCCTGTCGATGAAGGGGTTGGAGCCCCTGTTGCCGAGGAACGCATTCCGCTGCGCGGGCTGCGACGCACGATCTCCGAGCGCATGGTGGTAGCCAAGCAGACAGCGCCTCACTACACCTACGTCGAAGAAGCCGATATGGAAGAGGTGGTGCAGCTGCGCGCCGAGGCGAAGGAGATGGCCGCAGAGCACGGCGTCAAGCTCACCTACCTGCCTTTCATCGTGCGCGCGCTCACCCTGGCGCTCAAGAAGCACCCCTACCTGAATGCCTCTCTCGACCAAGAGGCGGGCGAGGTGGTGCTGAAGGGCTACTACAACATCGGGATTGCCGCAGCGACTGAAGGGGGCTTGATCGTACCGGTGATCAAGAATGCCGATGCCCTCGGCTTGTTCGAGCTCGCCAGCGAGATTCAGAGAATCTCGAGCGCCGCCCGCGATGGCTCGATCGCCCTCGAGGACCTGCAGGGTGGAACCTTCACGATCACGAGCACTGGCAACATCGGCGGTCTGATCGCGACACCGATCCTGAATCTGCCCGAAGTCGCCATCCTGGGCGTGACGGCTATCCGCAAACGGCCTGTCGTACGGGATGACCAGATTGTCATCCGGCACATGGTGAACTTGTCGCTCAGCCTCGACCACAGGGTCGTGGATGGGGCGGTCGGAGCGCTATTCATGCGCGACCTGGTGAAGCTGCTGGAGGATCCCAAGCTGCAGCTCCTCGCGGACCTCTGATCATGCATCGTCTGCTGCCTGAGAACCCGGGTGAGGCATTCCTTACGCCTCTCGATGTCGCCAACAGCGTTGGCCTGAGTGGCGACGATCTGTTGACCGCATACCGAGCTATGTCTCTGATCCGGAAGCTCGACCGGCGCATGCTCAATTTGCAGCACCAGGGACGCACGACCTTCAACGGCGCGGCCCCGGGTGAAGAGGCGGCGGTTGTCGGCGCGGCGATGGCGTTGCGTCCTCGGGACTGGGTCTTCCCCGCACTACGGCAAGGAGGAGCGGCCCTCCTGCTGGGCATGCCGCTGGCTGATTTCATGGCGCAGTGCCTGGGGAATGCCGAGGACTCGGCCCACGGGCGGCAGAAGCCGGGCCATTTCTCCTCGATCGAGCCGCGGTTTGTCAGCTCATCGTCGTGTGTCGGGAGCCAGTTGCCGCAGGCCGCGGGCGCCGGGATTGCTGCTCGTCTCCGTGGTGACGATTCGGTGGTGCTGGCCTATCTGGGAGATGGAGCGACCTCCGAGCCCGACTTCCACGTAGCACTCGAGTTTGCTGCTACCTTTCGCGCCCAGACAGTGTTCCTCTGTCAAAACAACCAATGGGCGATCTCCCTGCCTTCGGCGCGGCAGACCGCGGCCGAATCCATTGCCAGCAAGGCCGAGGTCTATGGTCTTCCCGGCGTCCTGGTTGACGGCAATGACGTGCTGGCGGTCTACGGGGCCACTCGGCGGGCGGTTGAAGGCGCCCGCAGCGGCGGGGGCGCCACACTCATCGAGGCGGTGACCTACCGGATAGGACCACACACCTCGAGCGACGATCCCGAGCGCTATCGCGACCGCGGAGAAGAGGTTGAGTGGAGCTCCAAAGACCCGCTGGTGCGTCTGCGCTCGTTTCTGACTGGAACCGGACTCTGGAACGAGGAGAAGGACGAGGTCCAAGACGCAGAGATCAGCAGTGAGATCGAAGCGGCGCTCGCGGCGGTGGAGTCGGCGCCGCCGCCTGCCGTCGAGACCTTGTTCTCAGATGTCTACGCCGAAATGCCATTGCACCTGAGGATTCAACGACACGAGCTACTCCAGCATTTGACTGCACAGGGCAGCTGAGGATATTGAAAATGGCCGAAGATATCTCTGTAGATGTCGCCGTTATCGGCGCCGGCCCCGGGGGGTACGTCGCCGCCCTGAGGGCTGAGCAATTGGGCCTCAAGGCCGCCGTCATCGAGAGGGAGTTCGTGGGTGGCACCTGCTTGAATGTCGGTTGCATTCCCTCGAAGGCGCTGCTGGAAGCGACGCACCTGCTCAGCAAGATCCGCACCGCCGACGCCCTGGGCATCAAGGTCGGCGAGGTGGAGGTGGACTTCTCTCGCATGCAGGCGCACAAGTCACGTGTCGTCAGCATCCTGACGCGCGGCGTCGCGGGCTTGTTTCGCAAGAAGGACATCGATCTCGTCGAGGGTATGGGGCGGTTTGTCGAGCCGGGCGTGATTCAGGTGGAGCTGACCGCCGGGGGCACCCAAACTGTTCGTGCAGACAACGTGATCATCGCCACAGGTTCGGTGCCGATTGCCCCCCCAGGTATCGAGTTCGACGGCCACCGCGTGATCACCTCCCGCGAGGCCCTCGAGCTGGAAGAGATCCCGAAGCGCTTCATCGTTGTCGGTGCCGGTTATATCGGCCTCGAGCTGGGCAGCGTCTATGCGCGCCTCGGAAGCGAGGTGGTCGTTCTTGAAATGATGGATAAGGCGCTCCCGGAGATGGATGCGGAGCTGGGTGAGGCGGCGGCCGAGCAGTTGGGCCGGCAGGGTCTCGACATTCACCTCGGATCCAGGGTGACAGGTATTGTCCTGGAGGAGGGTGAGGCGGTCGTCCGCTACGAGCAGTCCGGCGAAGAGAGATCGTTGACCGCGGACCATGTGCTGGTGTCCGTCGGGCGCAGGCCCTTTCTTGACGGGATCGGCCTCGAGGCCGTGGGCCTGAAATCTGGGCAGCGAGGCTTCCTCGAGGTCGACAACGGAATGGGCACTGGGGTCGAGAACATCTACGCTGTCGGTGATGTGGTGGCCACACCGATGCTCGCCCACGTTGCCATGGACGAGGGTGTCGTGGCAGCGGAGCGCATCGCCGGGCAGGCCTCGGTCATGGAGTACGATGCCATCCCTTCGGTGGTCTACACACATCCCGAGCTTGCGTCGGTTGGTCTCAAGGAAGAGGAAGCGCGTGAACGCGGGCTGAACATTCGCGTCGGCAAGTTCCCCTTTCGCGGCAACGGCAGAGCTCGTGCCATGAACGATGTGGAAGGCTGGGTGAAGATCATCGCCGATGCCGAGTCCGACGCGCTGATCGGCGCCCACTGCATAGGTCCCGACGCAGGCCACCTGATTCATGAGGTCGTGGTGGCGATGGGCTATCGTGGCTATGCGGAGGATCTGGCGCTCACTGTGCACGCCCATCCGACACTTTCCGAAGCATTCAAGGAAGCGGCCATGGCGGTCGACGGCCGCGCCCTACATATCTAGTGACAGAGGCTTCGACAGGGGATCTATTTCGCACCCGGCTGGTGGGGCAGGTCACCCGAGTTGTCTACGAGCATCCCGACAGTCGCTGGGCCGTTCTTCGTCTCGAGCAGGACGATGGTGGCGAGGTCACCGTAGTGGGAGTGCTGTCGCCGGTCTTCGAAGGCGAGCGGCTGCAGGTGGATGGTCAGTGGGTGGATGACAAGCGCTTCGGTCGCCAATTCCGCTCCGAGCGTGCGATGGCCATCCGCCCGACCTCGGCGGTGGCGATCGAACGATATCTGGCGTCCGGCGTCGTTCCCGGAATCGGGCCCAGTTTGGCGGCGCGACTGGTCGAGCGTTTCGGTGAGCAGACGCTGCAGGTCATCGACGATGAGCCTGCCCGGTTACTCGAGGTCCCTGGAATCGGGGCCAAACGGCTGGCGCAGATCAAGGCGAGATGGTCGGAGCAGGCGGCGGAACGGTCGACACGGTTGTTCCTGCAGGGGTTAGGGGTTGGCCCGGCTTTGACCGATCGCATCGTCAAGGCCTGGGGGGACGAGACGGAGGAGCGCCTCCAGACGGACCCGTATGCGCTCGTGTCGTGTGCAGACATCTCCGGCGTGGGCTTCCGCACGGCCGACAAGATTGCCCGTCAGCTGCCCGGGTGGGAAGCCGATACTCAGAACCGCGCCGAAGCGGGCGTTATGCATGCTCTCGAGACGCAAGCGGGGCAGGGGCACTGCTTCATTCCCCTCGAGCCTCTCGTCCAGTCGACGGTCGGATTGCTCGATATCGAAGACGATGCCGTAGTGCGGGAGGCCTTGGCGGCTCTACTGAGGAGGCGTCACCTGATAGCAGATCCGCTTTCCGAGGAGGAGGCGCGCGATTCAGGCATCGCCCTCTCCGAGGACGGCTCTGTTTCCGATGCCATCTACATGGCTTCGTATCACGGTGCGGAGGTTCGTGTCGCGCGCCGTCTGGCTGCTATCGCCACTGAGCCCGCCGATGAGGGGTTACCCGGAAACCTGCCACTCGAGC
>CALAKE010000768.1 GCA_937922775.1 uncultured bacterium
CAACGCTCTTGCGCTGGTCCATGAGCTCCAGCGCGGTGACCATCCCAGCGAGCCCACCACCGATGATGACGACATCAGCTCGATAGGTGGAATTAGCCATGCGATCTATATTGTCTCTGCCGCTGGGATTCAGCTAATCGGGCGGCTTGATGATGATGCCTTTGTTTCGGCTTCCATCCATCTTCACCACGACGGGATCCTCAAAGTGCAGATGGCGGACGAAATCCGTCTCTGACACCGACGGTTGAGCGGTGAGCCAAAACCAGTCGATGAACCCATCCCCGAGCTCCGGGTTGATGGTGAAGTATCCGACGCTGTGCGAGACGAGATTCTGAAAGAAGTGGGTACCCTGGGAGGGAGTGACCTTGAAGTCGCGGAAGCCGGTTTCGACGATGACGCTGGCACCCGAGATCTGCTCCCAGTTGACTGGAATCCCCAGCAGCGGCTCACTCGAACCCCATCGCCCTACGCCAATGAGGATGTACGGTGCCCCCGCCTCCTGGAGCTGCGCATCGAAGCGGGACACCTCCTGTGCGACTTCCAAGCTCTGCGCGCGCTCGAAACGATGGTAGTCGACGACTACGATGTCGTGGATGCCCTCGACGATGCCGTTGCCAAGCACGCTGTCGCTGTGACAGACGAGCTCGCTCTCGTCGAGCTCGCCGAGGTCGGGCGGCGCCAGGTCGCTGGCTCGGGCCACCGGACGGAGCTGCAAGAAGGCGAAATCCTTCGGTTCTTCTCTCGGGGTAGAAAGATTCACGGCAAACTCGATTTCGACCGGCACACCGCTCGCGTAGGCGCCTATCTCCAGAAGCCGTTGAAGGATTCCAGGGAGAGGAAACGTACCGTATTTCAGAATCGGCGCGACCGTCACGAGCCGCACCCCGGGTCGTGAAATCCCATCAAAGATCGCGTCATTCTCCGGAGAGTAGGTGGACCCCAGAGAAGTGAGAGTCCCGTCGACTTCGGCCTCGTGCAGGTCGAGCCTGAGGAGATCGGCGTCGGAAGATCCCGAGAATTCCGCTCCATCCTCAGTACCGTCTGGAAGATGCAAGGCGTAGAACTCACGTTGGGTGTTCTTCAGGGTGTCCTTGACCGAAGAGAACTGCACGATGTGCTCTGGGTAGGCCGGGCTGAAGCGCAAGCACTGTTCCCCCTCGACGACTGTGGGCCCGAGCCCCAGTGCCACTGCTGCCATTCCGTCCTCCGGCTTCATCTTCCCGGTCGGGTAGAAGTTCTGCGACAGCGCAGCGCCGGCGAACTCGGGGTAGAAACGATTGCCGTGGCGGCTCCCCGCCAGCTGCTGCAGGATCACGGCCATCTTCTCCTCCTCCAGACGATGGGGAGTGGAGACAACGTGCTGCTTGGCGCGAACGCAGAACGTTGAAGCGTAGATCTCTTTGACGGCCCTGATGAGCTGCCCCAATCGCACCTCGATGTCGGAGTGGTTGTTGGGAATCATGTGGGTCTCGTAAATGCCAGCGAAGGGCTGGTACTTGGAGTCTTCGAGCAGGCTCGAGGAACGCACGGCGAGCGGGTAGTCAGTCAGTGCGAGGAAGGCGCGCAGCGAGTCGCGGGCTCCCTCTGGAAACTCCGCCCCCAGGAATCTCTCCTCCAACTCCGCGTCGTCTGTGCAGCTCATCGCGAAGTCCAACAAGTCGTTTTGCTCAATGAACTCGTCGAAAATATCGGTGGCTAAAACAACGCAGGGAGGAACATAGATTCGTGCCTCGGGAAATGTCTCGTCGATGTCGAACTCCGTCAGTAGCAGATTGGCAAACGCCAGGCCACGTGCCTTACCTCCCACCGAGCCACCGCCGATGCGCGAGATCCCACGGGTCGGGTCGTACCTCTCAGGATCGAAATCGGTGACCGCGGCACGCGTCCGTTGCAGGCGATGCAGGCGAATGTTGTAGATGAGGTCTTGGCGCAGGTCCTCCAGAGTCTCGAAATCCTCCAGCTTGCGGGGCCGCAAGCGGTGCGCCACGGCAAACTCGGTGTGGGCCTTGAGCCAAACGGAGAAGTGGTTGCGGGCAGAGTGGTAGGCAATGCTCTCTGCAGGGACGTCGTGTAGCTGCTTCTCGAGAGACCTCAGGTTGTGGGCACGAGCCACTTCCTCGCCATCGGCTAGCCTGAAAACGAAATCCCCGAAGCCGAAGTTGGCAAGCATGAAATGACGCAGGTCGTTCAACATCGTCGGCGCTCCCTTCAGAAGGAAGGGAACCCCGAGCTCTTTCGCCAGCTTCTCGTTCGCCGGCTTGCTCGAATGCAGCAGCACGGGGACGTCTGTCTGCATGCCCATCACCTTGCGAGCGAACTGCACGCCGGCGTCCGGACAACGCTTGCCGTCTTTCCGGAACTGAACGTCGGAGAGCACCCCGAGGATGTTCTGCTGGTACTTGGAGAAGAACCTCCAAGCATCTTCGTAGTTATCGGCCAAGAGGATCTTCGGACGCGCCTTGATACGTAGCAGCTTGTGGGAGATGTTCACGCTCTCCGGCACAAGGCTGCGCATATGCTCGACGACCTCCGTGTAGATCTCGGGAAGTAGCGCCGAGTAGCTGCGGATGTTGTCCTCGATGACGAGGATCACCTGCACACCCATGATTTCGACGTCGTGCGTCACGTTCCGCAGGTCTTCGATGTACTTGACGATGGCCAACAGGATCCGGCTGTCTCCCTGCCAGAGGAAGGCGCGGTCGATATCGGCGAGACCGGATTCCTTGACGAAATCCGAGAGCTCGCGATTGTCATAGGCGAGAACCACCACCGGAATCTGTTCGGTCTCCTGTTTCACCGACCGCGCGAGCTCCGCTGCATCCATGTCGCCGACGTGTGGGGCGGTAATGATCAGCGTATTACCCAAGTGCTGGCGCACGAACTCCAGGGCCTCGGATCCGGTCGACACTCTCGAGATGTTCGGGATGTGGTGCAGGTTCATGCCGAGGAACTCGGCCAAAATGAGCTCAGTGACATGACCGCCCTCGGCCAAGACGAAGCTGTCGTACAGGCTAGAGACCAGGACGATGTTCTCGACGCGCCACAACATCAGGTCCTGAAAGCCACGGAAGTGGCCGACCCGGTCCAGGGTGGCTTCTGGCTGGCTGGCTGGAGTCGTTTCGTCGTTCATCGGCTCGGAGCTCATCTTCCATGAGTTGCGCCGCACGGGATGATATCCGTGTACCGGCGCAACGCCGTCAGCGCGGGCCCATCCGCCCTCGCGACCGCGATCTGCTGTGATGTCAGGGCAAAGAGAAACCGGGTGCGG
>CALAKE010000769.1 GCA_937922775.1 uncultured bacterium
GCAATCATCAGCGTTCATTGCCACAACGACCTCGGGCTCGGCGTGGCCAATACCCTGGCTGCCCTCAAGGCCGGAGCGCGCCAGGTGGAGTGCACGATCAATGGAATCGGCGAGCGGGCCGGTAATGCTTCGCTCGAAGAGATCGTCATGGCGATCAGGACACGCTCCGATCACTATGGCCTTCATACCGGGATCAAGACGGAAGGGTTGTATCCGGCCAGCCGACTTCTCTCGAACATCACCGGCCTCCAGGTACAACGCAACAAGGCGATCGTCGGCGAGAACGCATTCGCCCACGAGGCGGGTATTCATCAGCACGGCATGCTGCAGCATTCCTCTACGTACGAGATCATGCGGCCGCAGGATGTCGGCGTCGGCAAGACCAACCTGGTGCTCGGCAAGCACAGCGGCAAGCACGCCTTCCGCGACCGGGTGGATGCCTTGGGCTTTACCCTCGACGACGTGAAGCTGCAGAGCGTCTTCGATGACTTCAAGCGCCTGGCCGACCGGAAGCCGGACATCTACGATGCCGACATCGAGGCCCTGGTACAGGGACATATGGAGGAAGTCCCGGAGCACTGGAAGATCGTCGGATTTCAGACGGTCGCCGGTACCGACGTGCAGCACTCCGCCTCCGTGAAGATGCAGGGGCCCAGTGGCGATGTCTATGAGGAAGCCGCCTGTGGTGATGGCCCGGTCGACTCCGTCTTCAAGGCGATCCAGCGCACCACGAGGATCCCAGCTCGCCTACAGGACTACCAGGTACGCAGTGTGACGGTGGGCAAGGACGCTCAGGGTGAGGTGAACGTCGAGGCCGAATACGACGGTCGGGTGTATCGCGGCCGTGCAGTGAGCACCGACGTGATCAGGGCGAGTGCGGAGGCCTACGTGGGGCTGATCAACCGCATCGTCACCGAGGTCGGCGTGGAGCACGTGGCGCCTGAAGCGGCCGTGGTGGCTGTCGCCGGGGCACCCCGTAGCTGAAACGCCGTGTCTGCCAATTCCCCTTCATGATCGTCTCCGGGCGGCGCAGGTCGCCCGGAGACGCGAAACCCGAAACGAACGGCGCCCGCAGTAGAAATGTGATGAAAAATGCAGGCTAAGACTCTCTTCGAGAAGATCTGGGATCAACATGTCGTCCAGCCCGAGACAACCGATACCCCTGCCGTGCTCTATGTGGATCTGCACCTGATCCACGAGGTCACGTCGCCGCAGGCGTTCGCACTCCTTCGTGAGAGTGGGCTGCCGGTCAGGCGGCCCGACCTGACGGTGGCAACGATGGACCATTCCACCCCGACGACGCCGCCGGGGCCGGACGGCCTCTTCGTGTTCAGTGATGGCCAGGCGGAAGAGCAGGTGCGACAGCTCGTCGCTAACTGCGCCGAATCCGGCATCGAGTTGCACGAGCTCGGGACTGGATCCCAGGGTATCGTCCACGTGATCGGCCCTGAGCTCGGGTTCTCGCAACCGGGCAAGACGATCGTCTGTGGCGACAGTCACACGAGTACGCACGGTGCCTTCGGCGCCCTGGCATTCGGAATCGGCACGAGTGAAGTGGGTCATGTTCTGGCGACGCAGTGCCTGCTGCAGCGCCAGCCGAAGACCATGGAGATCCAGATCGACGGCCAGCTCGGCCCCGGAGTTACGGCCAAGGACCTGATCCTGGCTGTCATCGCCGAGATCGGAGTCGGTGGTGCGACGGGGCACGTGATCGAATACACCGGCTCAGCCATCCGCACCCTCGGCATGGAAGAGCGTATGACCGTCTGCAACATGTCGATCGAGGCGGGCGGCCGTGCCGGCATGGTGGCGCCCGACGATGTGACATTCGAGTATCTGTATGGACGGCCGGAGGTTCCCGAGGGGCTGGAGTGGGAGCAGGCTGTCGAGAGCTGGCGGAGCTTGGCCAGCGACGAAGGCGCGCGGTTCGACTCAGTGGTCAGCCTCGATGCCGCTGACATCGAGCCGATGATCACCTACGGCACCAATCCGGGCATGGCGATGCCGATTCGCGGCAAAGTGCCGGCCCTCAACGGCAATCATTCGCACGAGCAAGCACTCGGATACATGGGGCTCGAGCCCGGCAAGCAGATCCTCGGCACGCCGGTCGATGTCGTTTTTGTCGGTAGCTGCACGAACTCGAGGATCAGCGACCTGCGGCAGGCCGCCGCGCTTCTGGAAGGCCGCAGGGTGGCCGATGGCGTCCGCATGCTGGTCGTTCCCGGCTCCCAGGTGGTGAAGCGGCAGGCCGAAAGCGAAGGCCTCGACCAGATCTTCCGGGACGCCGGGGCGGAGTGGCGCGAGGCGGGCTGCTCGATGTGCATCGCCATGAACGGCGACCAGGTGGGTAAAGGCCAGTACTCGGTGAGCACGAGCAACCGCAACTTCGAAGGCCGGCAAGGCCCCGGCGCCAGAACCTTCCTGGCCAGCCCTGCCACTGCCGCGGCCTGCGCCATCAGCGGCTGTGTCGCAGACCCCCGGGAGGCCTCATGAGCAGGCCGCCCCTAGCCCGATTCGAGGCGCGATTCGTGGTGCTCGAGAGCGAAAACGTCGACACCGACCAGATCATCCCCGCACGCTATCTCAAAGGAACGTCGCGGAATGGATTGGGCGCCGGGCTGTTCGCCGATTGGCGCTACGACGAGAACGGCGAGCCGCGCTCCGACTTCGTTCTCAATCAGCCCCACGCCGAGAGCGCCGAGGTGCTGGTGGCCGGACATAACTTCGGCTGTGGCTCGTCGCGGGAGCACGCTCCCTGGGCGCTCCTCGACCACGGCATTCGCGCCGTTGTGAGCACCGGCATCGCCGACATCTTCCGCGCCAATTCACTGAAGAACGGTTTGCTGCCCGTGGTCGTCGACCACGCGACCCACGGGCGCATGCTGGAGGCAGGATCCGGCTCCGTCACCGTCGACTTGGAACAACAGGTTCTGATTCTCGAAGACGGCACCCGCGCCAGCTTCCCTATCGACCCTTTCTCCAGGCACTGCCTGATGAACGGCATCGATGAGCTCGGCTTCCTGCTCGACCAGGCCGAGGCCATCGCGGAGCACGAGAGGAATGTCTCTCGCTGATGTAGACAGAACGGGCGAAACCCACCCAACGGGCAAGAAGGACGAGGCAGGAGAAGAAAGATGGTAGCGACAGTAGCGCCGAATTCCAATCTCGTGACCATCCTCCCGGGTGACGGCATCGGCCCCG
>CALAKE010000770.1 GCA_937922775.1 uncultured bacterium
GGCCGCAGTCCACTCACGCCATCCCATGGATAGGTCTCGTAGGGGGGCTCGCGCTCACCTTCGTCACGCTCCAAGAAGCGCGGCAAGAAGAACTCTCGGGTCAAAGTCGTCAGCATCACGCGGCCGGTCTCGCCATAGGCAACGAGCAGGTCGGTATCGTCGGGGTCGACGATCTCGATGACCGCGCGCGGCTGGGGTGCGTAGTAGGCGATTTTGAACCCGTTGTGCGGCCCGCTCGGCGCGCTGGCGGCCAAGCCCATGAGCGTATTGCCGTAGGTCGGGGTCATATAGACGCCCTCGAGAAGCTCCTCCTGGGCAAAGCGGTTCCACTGTGGCGTGAACTCGGTGCCGCCGGAGAAGATCCCGGTGATGCCGGCATCGGCAATGCTCGATCCGTCCTCCTCGAGCCTCTCCGCGAGCGCCTCGAGCAGCTTGGGGGTGGTGAACAGGCAGCGGATGTCGTGGTCGGCCGACAAAAGGGTCATTGCCTGATCGATGACGTGTTCCTGGTAGGCTTTCAGGTGGTCCATCCAGCCTTTCCTGATGAGCTTGATGACCCAGCGCGGGTCCAGATCGACGCAGAAACAGATCCCGCCACGATGTTGGGCGAGGTGCTCGACGGCCAGGCGCAGCCGCCGCGGGCCGCTGGGGCCCAGCATCAGCCAGTTGGCGCCGGGAGGGAAGTGCTCGTCGGGAAGCGTTTCTGAGAACTGTTCGTAGTCGATGCGGAAGTCGTCGACGTTGATGCGGCTCTTGGGAACTCCCGTCGTACCTCCCGTCTCGAACACGTAGGTCGGCTTGTCGGCGTAGGCCTTGGGCACCCAACGGCGGACGGGGCCGCCACGAAGCCACTCGTCCTGGAAGTGGCCGAACCTCACGAGATCACTGAATCCCTGGATCTCTTGGCGCGGGTCCCAACCGTCCTTCTCAGCCCAATCCAACCAGAACGGGCAACCGCTGGCGGGATCGAAGTGCCAGCTGACGATGTCGACGACGTGTCGATCGAGGGCCTCCGAAGCTTCTATCGCGCGCTGTACAAGGGGCTCGTCGGGTATCGAGTTTTCGCTCATGGCAATGTCGGTTCGGCTGTCAGTGGATCGGGAATCTCTGATGTCGGGGAGCCTCGAGTTGACGGCTGTTGATCTCATGTTGCTGGAAATCGATGGGCGTCGAGTCGATAGTGTACCGAATCACCCGAGAGGCGCCACGGCAGGCAGTCATCCATACGGCGATCCCCCCGCCCCCCCGGCAGGCCCGAGTCCGGACCTGTCAACGAATCGCGACCCTTGCAGCCGCTCGCATCAGAACCCGTCGAGAGACCCGGACTATTCTCGCGGTATACTCTTTGGACACGCGGGCCGGTCGGCTATCCTTCCCCATTCCGACTCATATCAGGCTCGGCGAATCCGGTGGCTTCGTCCGGTAGCACGAGATCGTTTAGGCTAATTGGCGTCCAAGTTGAGGCTAGACCGCCGACGGGTATTCAAGATGACCAAGACTGTGTTGAAGCTTCTGTCGATCTCTCTCTTCATTTTTGTAGTTGCGGCTTCGGTCGTTGCGGTCCCGACGGGAGGCGCGAGCGACTGGCCCGATTGGCGCGGGCCATTCCGCGACGGCGTGTCTCATGAGACGGGCCTTCCTGAGAGCTGGTCGCCCGAGGGGGAAAACCTCCTCTGGATGGCGCCCTACGGAGGGCGTTCCACACCGGTCGTGCTCAACGGCCAGCTCTATTTGCAGAACGGAATCGGCGAGGGGCCGGATCGCCGCGAGCGAGTCATGTGCCTCGACGCGGCAACCGGGGAAGTGATTTGGGAGCACATTTCCAATGTCACGCTCAGCGACGTGCCGGCACGGCGGGTTGGCTGGGCTTCGCCGGCCGCCGATCCCGAGACGGGCAATGTCTACTCGCTCGGCGTCGACGGCCACCTGGTAGCGCTTTCGTCCCATGGAGAGCTGCTCTGGGAAACCTTCCTGTCGGAGATATTCGGCATGGTCTCGACCCACGGCGGGCGCACGGTCTCGCCGATCATCGAGGGGGGAAACGTCATTGTCAGCGGGGTGAGCACGGGGTGGGGAGCGCTGGCGCCCCCAAGCCAGCGATTCTTTGCCTTCGACAAACTCAGCGGCGACATAATCTGGGTTACGTCCACGCCCAACCGGCCCTACGACACAACCTATTCACCGGCCATCGTGCGCGACATCAACGGCACACGCATGCTCATTCAGGGGGGTAGCGACGGTGCGGTGCACGGGCTCAAGGTCAACACCGGCGAGCTCGTGTGGTCCTATGCGATGAGCAAGCGCGGCATCAACACCGGCGCGGTGCTGTACGAGAACAAGGCACTCGTCTCTCATGGCGAGGAAAACCTAGATAGCAGCATCATGGGTGCGTTGACCGCCGTGCCCGCGGATGCCGTGGGTGGGCTCGACAAGGGCAGCGCGCTGTGGACGCGCGAGGGCTTTATGGGTGGTTACTCGACGCCGGTTCTCGACGGCGCTCGACTCTACCAGGTCGACAACGGTGCCAACTTGGTGGCCTTCGACGTAGAGGATGGGCGTGAGATCTGGCGAGAGAACCTCGGGACGATCCAGCGGGCGTCGCCGGTACTTGCCGATGGCAAGCTCTACGTCGGCACTCAGAACGGCACCTTCTTCATTCTTCGGCCGACTCCCGCGGGAGTCGAGGTTCTCGACCGTGACGAGCTCGCGCATGGCGATGAAATCGTCGACATTCGCGCTTCCGTCGCGATCGCCAACGGCGTCGTCTATCTCGTAACCAGCAATGCCACCTATGCCATCGGCGAACACCGCTCCGACCCGGCGGCCACGGTCCTTCTCGAAGGTCGCTCGGCGCTCGCGCCGGGCGCATCAGGTGCCGTCGCATGGGTCGAGGTTGTACCTAAAGAGATCGTCATGTCGCCTGGAGACTCTGTGGATTTCGAGGCCAGGCTCTTCAATGACAAGGCGGAGCTGATTCGCACCGAGCGCGACTCGGCGGAGTGGTCGATGGCCAATCTGCAGGGCTCCTTCGCGGCGGCCGGCAGTTTTTCGGTGGCGGCCGACTCGGGAGCCCAGGCCGGACAAGTCCAGGCTACGGTTGACGGGATCTCTGGCACGGCGCGCGTGCGCGTGATCCCTCCGCTGCCTATCAACGAAGACTTCGAGAATCTTCAGCGTTCTCCGGGCCACTGGGTGAATGCCGGCATCAAGTACGAGGTCCGTGACGTCGAAGGGAATAACGTCTATGTCAAGAAGGCCGATAACATGGCCATCAAGCGGGCGCGGTCGTACATAGGTGTTTCCGATTGGCACGATATGACGGTGCAGGTGGACATGAGCTCCGATCTTTTCCGCCGCCGTATGGGAGACGCGGGCGTCGTAGCCCACCGATACGAGCTCATTCTGCTCGGCAGCAAGCAGACATTGGAGCTGTCGAGCTGGCGCGCCGAGCCCGAGCGTGCGATCGTCGTCCCTTTTCCGTGGCAACCGGATACCTGGTACACCATGAAGTTTCGGACAGAGAACCTCTCCGACGGTGGAGTTCGCCTGCAGGGCAAGGTCTGGCCACGCGATGAGGTGGAACCGGCCGAATGGCAGATCGACCATGTCGACCCACTCGGCAACCGCTTCGGCAGTCCCGGTATTTATGCGGACGCTCACGCAGAAGTGATGTTCGACAACCTGAAAGTCACGAAGAATCAATAGAAACCAGAAGCAGCACCCGCGAGAATCGTAGAACCCGAAAGCGAGCCGAAGGAAAATCACAATGAACAAGAACCGAGACCAGAGCAGATCTTCCAGCCAAGTAGCAGGGGCGCACCCGGCGTCCAGGCGAGGCCGCATCCTCCTCGCGCTGACCGTGCTAGGCCTGGCCGTGGCGATTGGCTACGGGCCCGTCTGGGGCTCTGAGGACAGAACCGACTGGCCAATGTGGGGCGGGACGCCCGACCGCAACATGGTCTCGGATATGACCGGCCTACCGGAGAGCTGGGATATCGATTCCGGAGAAAACGTCAGGTGGGTCGCTCAGCTCGGTTCACAGACCTACGGCAACCCGACGGTAGCTGATGGCAAGGTCTTCGTCGGCACGAACAACGAGGCGCTCTACGATCCGGAGCAGGGCGGCGACCGAGGGGTGTTGCTGGCATTCAACGAGGCCGATGGTGAGTTTCTCTGGCAGATGACCAGCACCAAATTGCAGGCGGGCCGGGTCAACGACTGGCCCTACCAGGGAGTTTGCTCCTCACCGCTGGTCGTAGATGACAGGCTGTATTTCGTCAACAACCGCGGCTGGCTCGTGGCGGTTGATACCAACGGATTTCGCGACGGCGAAAATGATGGCCCTTATACGGACGAAGAGCTGACGCGCGACATCGACGCGGACGTGATCTGGATCTTCGACATGATGGAGGAGGTCGGGGCCTTCCAGCACAACATGGCCAACGGATCACCGGTCGTGTTCGGCGACCTCATCTACGTGAGCACATCGAACGGCCAGGATGAAAGTCACGTGAACATCCCTTCGCCCTTTTCACCCGACCTGGTCGCCGTCAATCGGCACACGGGCGAGCTGGTCTGGGAGGACGAGCCGGCCGGGGCGGCGATTCTGCACGGCCAGTGGGCGGCTGCCTCCGTCGGTGAAGTTGCTGGTGTGATGCAGGTGGTCATGGGCGAGGGTGACGGTTGGGTGCGCGGCTACGATGTCCTCGGCGGCGAGTTGCTCTGGGAGTTCGACACCAACCCCAAGGACTCGGTCTGGCCGCGGACGCGCAACAACGTCATCAGCACCCCGGTCATCTACGACAATCGCGTGTTCATCGGCAACGGGCAGGATCCGGAGCACGGTGAAGGTGTGGGCCACTTCTATGCCATCGATGCCACCCAGCGTGGCGACATAACCGAGAGCGGTCGCATCTGGCACTATGAAGCCATCCGCCGCACGATCTCCACGGCCGCCATCCACGACGGGATCCTCTATATCCCCGACTTCAGCGGCTTTCTCCACGCACTCGACGTCGAGACCGGTGAGCCTTACTGGGTGCACGACACCTTTGCCGCCGTTTGGGCCTCGCCGCTGGTGGTTGAAGGCAGGGTGTACCTGGGTGACGAAGACGGTGACGTTGTCGTGCTGAGAGCAGGCAAGGAAGAGGTCGTGCTGGCCGAGATGAACATGGGCAGTTCGGTATACAGCAGTGTCGTTCCGGCCAATGGCACCTTGTTCATCGGCAGCCGCAACCAGCTATTCGCATTGCAGCTTCAATAGCACGGCGCCCCGAGGTGCGAATGCGGTGGCCTCAGAGGATCTCGGGCGCCATCCGGGCTATTCGGTAGCCTCGCCGATGGCGTACAGGAATCCGGTAACGCGGATGAAGATCTGTCCGCGCGAGATCGCCGGCGTGCTCAGGCAGTAGGCTCCGAGGTCGTTCGCCGACAGGACCTCGAACTCCGGCCCGGCCTTCACCACGGAGGTCACTCCATCTTCGCTGGTCGCGTAGATCTTGCCGTCCGCCAGTATGGGGGAGGCGCTGTACGTGCCGGGAGCGAGACGCTCGGGACCGTAGATCGTCTCGCCCGTCTTGGCACCGAGGACGTACATGATCCCCCTGTCGTTGACGATATAGAAATACTCACCATCGGTCACAGGAGTCGGAACGTCCGGGCCGTTGTCGAACGACCATAGACGGTGGGTCTCCGTGATATCTCCTCGACCGCCGGCTTTAAGAGCCAGCAGCGGTCGCACACGCGTGGGCGCATAGATGATGCCGTCCAGCGCGATCGGCGAGGCAACGATACGGTAGTTGGCCCGGTCGTCCGGGTTCAGGCCGTCGGAGCGCCACAGTTCCTCGCCGGTATCGGGATCATGGCCGGTCACGACGTCACCACCCGTGATCACGATCTCGGTCTTGCCGTTGTACTGCAGCACCGCGGGCGTCGTGTAGGCGTCCGGAGATTCCCGTTGCGCCGGGGTCGGCCTTTCGACCATCCACACCGTCTCGCCGGTGAGCTTGTCGATGCGCAGGACGTAGGAGGGGTCGTCGGTCTTCATTCCGTGAAGGACCTCTACGTACAGGGCGTCCTCAAACAGTAACGGAGATGAGGCATATCCCCAGTTCAAGCCGAACGGCCAGTAGTCCGCCGGAATATTGCGGGCCCAAATCTCATTACCATCGAAATCGAAGGCCTTGAGGACTCCTGTTCCCGTCATCACCCAGACGTGCTCACCGTCCGTCGCGGGCGAAGGTGAAGACATGTTTTGCTTGCGCTCCCGGTGATCGCCATCGCTCAGGAACCGCTTCCAGATGACGCTGCCGTCCCGACGATCGAGCCGCCAGAGCTCAATGCTGGTCGCGCCATCAATAGACACGTTCAGGAAGATACTGTCGTCCCAAATGATCGGTGTGGATCCCGTCCATGCCGGCATTTCGATCCGCCATGCGACGTTCGTCTCGGTGTCCCAGGTGACGGGAAGCCCTGTTTCGTCGCTGATGCCGTTGAGGTTGGGCCCGCGCCACTGCGGCCAATTATCGAACGATGCCGACGTCGGGAATCCCACAACAGCTGGCACGGTGATCGCGACGGCGACCAGAGCAACCGATAGGGTCAGCGCAAACGGCACGATCTTCACGGGGCGATTCCTCTCTCCAACTAACTCAAGCGGGCAGACTTCGTACTCAATGGAGTCAAATCATGCTACAGCATGACCGGGCAAGCGACTACGAAGTACGGTGCCTCAGTGCGTCTCCGCCGGCGCCTACTGCTCGGACCTGGAAGCGAGTCGCGCGAAGGGCTCACGCAGCGGCTCGGGAATACAGCAAGGGCGGTTCTTGGCAACCTCTACCCAGACATGCCTCGTCTTGCCGGTAACCAGGACCTGTCCGTCGAACACCACCTCGTATGCGAAGTTGAGCCCGCGGCTACCTAGTCGATCGATCCAGCATGACACCAGCACGGTATCACCGTAGTGAGCCGATCGGCGGTAGTTGAGCTCGGCCCCGGTTACCATCAGGAGGTAGCCGAGCCCCTCGATGTCGGAGTAGTGGTAGCCGGAGAGTGAGCAGAGACGGGTTCTCGCCAGCTCGAACCAGACCAGGTAGTTGGCATGGTGCACGACGCCCATCTGATCGGTTTCGGCGTAGCGAACCTCGACCTCGATTTCTGCACGCGTGGGATCACTCATGGCCAATAGGGACTTTATCAGAGATGGTGCACCGGGTCCGTCGGCAGGCCGGCGGAGAATGGGCGAGAGGCGTTCGCCTCCGGCCGGTGGGGTTGATGCTGACTGTAGCTAGCTATTACATGCCAAAATAGCCAATAAAAATCTTGTTGTACGCATTGATGACTAATACTATTCATAACGTGCTTCCAATTAGCACGATGTCGGGCCTCTCCTGCATTCGTAGCTCCCCCGGGCGACTGTAGCCCGCGGAGCCCGAGCGGAGCTGTGTACCCGAGAGCCGATGACTCGATGATCTGGGAATCCCTACCGTATTCGCTGCCGCTGCTGATCTCGGCAGGGGTCTGCCTGCTAGTAGGGGCCTTCGCCTGGCGTCGGCGATCGCGACCTGGAACGTCTGCCTTCGTTCTTCTGACCGTGGGCGTCGCAGTCTGGGCAGGTGGCTACGCCTTCGAGTTCCTCGGCCCGGAGCTGGACCAGAAGATGTTCTGGGGCAAGGTCCAGTATTTCGGCATCGTTCTCGTTCCTGTCGCTTGGCTGGCCTTCGCGCTCCAATACTCGAACCACGTCATCTCCTGGAGTCGCCGCAATCTCATCCTGCTGGCCGTCGAGCCGGTCATCATCCTGGCGCTCATTTGGAATCCTCGAACCACGCATTTGATATGGAGCAACGTGCACCTGGAGTCGGCCGGCGCGTTTCCCATATTGGTTCTCGAGCGTGGATCTGGGTTCTGGGTGCACGTCGCCTTCT
>CALAKE010000771.1 GCA_937922775.1 uncultured bacterium
GGGCCGTAAGCTCGGGGAGCGCCGGCGCTCCGTGCGCATCGCTGAATTTCAGCCCGTTGTACTCGGGGGGGTTGTGGCTCACAGTGAAGTTCAAGCCACCAGAGTGATGGCCGTCACTGATCAGATGCGAGAGGGCAGGAGTGGGACAGTCCCGCTGGCACACGAGCGCCTGAATGTGATTGTGCGACAGAACCTTGGCTGCCTCGACAGCGAACTTCTCCGACAGAAAGCGAGTGTCGTAGGCGACGACCAACGAAGGTGGGCGGGTGGCACGTCGGTGCAAGACGTTGGCAATCGCCTGGGTGACCAGGCGGACGTTTTCGAAGGTGAAATCTTCGCCGATGATTCCACGCCAACCGGCGGTTCCGAACAGAATCATTCCTGCTACCGTTCCCCGTGCGTGTGAGCACGCGGATCGTATCAGCAGGGTGAGCGATGGACAAGGGTTCTACATCTGAGGAAATCCAATGAACAGCGACAGTTTGGTTGTGTTCAGCACGGCCCCAGACACTGAGGTGGCGGAGGCACTGGCCGACCATTTGGTAAAAGAACGGCTTGCCGCCTGTGTCAACTTGGTTGGAGGGGTGCGGTCGGTATATCGATGGGAGGGAGAAGTTCAGCATGACCCCGAGGTGTTGCTCATCGTGAAGACCGATCAGCAACACCTGGAACTGCTGATCGAGACATTGCAGAATCGGCACCCGTATGATTGCCCAGAGATCATCGCGATGCCCATTGTGGGAGGATCGGCGGGCTATCTCGAGTGGCTCACGAGCAGCCTGGATCCCGAATCCGCCTGACGAACCGCTCGAGGGGCTCCGGCCGAGATCGCCGGTTTCGATCCCGGCGCCTCTCGACACGCCGAAAGGGAGCACCCATGAACTGGATCTCGCGCCGCCGTCCTAGCAGACCGAACGGGAGGCCTCTGCCCCCGCACGGTCGTATCCTCTCGGTCTTCTTGGTCGTGCTCGTGGCCGGAGGGATGGCCTGTGCAGGCGAACCGGTCGCGAACGCGCCGGAGGTCAGTCTCCCCGATGTGCCGGACGGTGTGGCCTCCGGCCAGCTCGGCATGGTGAGCTCCGCACACCCCATCGCAACGCGTGCCGGCCTCGAGATTCTCGAGGCCGGTGGCAACGCTTTCGACGCGGCCATCGCCGTTGCCGCGACGCTGAACGTCGTCGAGCCGATGATGTCGGGGGTCGGCGGCTATGGAACGATTCTGGTTTACGACACAGAGGAAGGGCGGGGCCGCTTTCTCAACGCCAGCGACAGAATTCCGCGCGCCGTAGACTCCGACCTCTTCCGTCCTCCAACCCCTGGATACCAGGAGAACCGACGCGGCGCGAAGGCGGTCTCGACTCCCGGCAACCTGCGCGCCTGGCAGGCCATGTCGGAGGAGTACGGCACGCTCTCTTGGGAAGAGCTTTTTGCTCCGGCGATCCGCGCTGCTTCTGACGGTTTCGAGATCGATGAGCGCACCGCGGGCTTGATTGCCTCCGCGTTTGGCGAATTCGCACCCCACGCACAGGCGATCTACGGCCGGGAGGGGCAACCCCTGGGAGTAGGCGATCGATTGGTACAAGAGGACCTGGCGGGATCGCTTGCTCTAATTGCCCAGGATGGCCCGAGCGCGATGTACGGAGGATCGTTGGGCGAGGCCGTTGCGTCGGCTATGGAGCAAGCGGGCGGCTTTCTCGCCCTCGAGGACCTGCTCCTGAGTGAGGCAGATTGGTGGGAGCCGATCCACATCGACTACCGCGGTGTGCAAGTCATGACAGCGTCGCCGCCTTCGACGGCCTTCCCGTCGCTGGTTCGCCTCGGTCTGATGAGCCGGTACGATGCCGCGGAGCTCGGACACAACACCGTCCCGTACCTGCACAGCTTCGCCGAGGTGACCAAGCATGCTTTCTGGAGTCGCCTGGCCTACGCTGGCGACCCGGAGTTTCGTCCACCACCGCTCGATCGCTTGCTCTCGGAGGAGTATTGGAACGAGGTCGTCGCTCAGATCAGTCCGGATGAGGCCACTCCGTTCGAGTACCCGCAGGTCGTGGTCGAGGGCTCGGCTTCTGCTTCGGCGGGGGGAGCATCCGCGGAGCGCGGGACAAGCACAGACCTCGCGACGATATCGGCTCCCGGCGCCGCATACGCGATGTCACACACGACCCATTTTGTCGTTGCCGATCAGTGGGGCAACGTGGTGAGCGCTACCCAGACCTTGGGAAACTCCTTCGGTAGTCGCATCATGCCCGAGGGGACGGGAATCTGGCTCAATAACTCGCTTGCCTATTGTACTTTCGAGCCCAAGGGCAATCCGATGGATGCACACGCGGGGCGACGCAAGCTCTCGGGCGACTGTCCCACGTTCATCTTGAAAGATGGCAGGCCCTGGGTGGCAATCGGCACGCCGGGAGGACATACCATCGGGCAGACGGTGCCGCAAATGGTGATGAACATCATTGACTTCGGCATGAACGTTCAGGACGCGATCTCTGCTCCCCGAGTCAGCTTTGTAGAGCCCGATCGACTCGCCGTGGAGCGGGAGATCTCGCCAGAGATCCGCGACGTGCTCGCAGCCATGGGCCACAAGGTTTTCGAGGCCGGCGGGCTCGGGAATGCGCATGGTCTGACCATCGAGTACGGTCCCGACGGCAGGCCCATACAGTTCCTCGGCGGTGCTGATCCCCGTGGCTCTGGGATGGCGAAGGGATACTGAGTAGCTCAGGACACTGCATCAGGAGGCAATGTTCGTGCGTGAGATTCCAGCATGGTTCGGACTTACTGCCGTAGAGTCTGCCGACCGTGAGGTTGTCGTGATCGGATGCCCCTTCGAAGGGGGCGACGCCTATCGGAAAGGCTCGTCGGAGGGTCCAGCCGCAATAAGGGCCTGGGCCAAGACATCGCAAGCTGTGACCGAGGATGGCAACTTCATCGAGGGCCTGCGCGTCATCGATGCCGGCGATGTCTCTTCAGCCGACGATTCGAGTGAGGGACGTTGGGCGGCACTCGGGGCCGCGGCGGCGAACGTGCTGCAGCAGCACCCGGAGGCATTCCTACTGTCGCTGGGTGGGGACCATGGAGTGACTCCTCCGCTGGCGGCGGCGGTTCGTGAGGCCCGAGGTGATCTCGGCTTCCTGATTCTCGATGCGCATCCGGACGCCTTCGACATCTACGACGGCGACCCGCTCGCGCACGCGTGTGTCCTCCCTCGCCTCTGGGACCGCGGTGGATATGACCCGGATACGAGTTGCCTCGTGGGGGTGCGGTCATATGCCAGTGAGGAGATCGACACGCTGCAGGAGTTTGGCCTCGTGGTCAGCGCCCAGCGCTGGGAAGGCGAAGGTAGCGTCATGCTCGCCGACGACATACTGCGTGTCACCGGGGGTAGGCCGCTCTATGTCAGCCTCGATATTGACGTTCTCGATCCAGCCTGCGCTCCCGCCACTGGATATCCGGTCGCGGGCGGTCCCAATACGCGGCGAGTATTGGAATTGCTGCGAGCCGTCTGGAGGCGGCAGCCGGTTGTGGGCATGGACCTGGTCGAGGTGGCTCCCGCCATCGAGCCTTCGGGAATCACGGAGTCAGCCGCGGCGCATATCTGCCTGCAGGTGCTCGGACACATCGCGCGGCAAGATTCCGCTCTTTCTGCCTGATCGATTCTGCTGCCGGGGTTGCTGTCCGCCGGCCTGCTAGAATCGCGAACCATGCACGAGCACGCTCACCATGGGTCGGGCGGCCCCTCGAGCGGCAGACGCCGGGGCGCCGAGCGCCGCGGTCTGCTGAAGGCGCTGGCGCTGACCTCAGCCATCTTCGTGGCGGAGGCGGTCGGCGGTTTCGTATCGAACAGCCTCGCGCTCTTGGCCGATGCCGGGCACATGCTCACCGATGTGCTGGCTCTGGGCCTCTCGTATGTAGCGTTGGTGCTGGCCACACGGCCGGCGACACCACACAAGACCTACGGCTGGTACCGGCTGGAGATCCTCGCGGCGCTCATCAACGGTGTCACGCTGGTGCTGGTATCCCTGTATATCTTCTGGGAGGCTTTCAAGCGCCTCATGGAGCCGCCCGAAGTGGCAACTGGAATGATGCTGGTTGTTGCCACGGTAGGTTTGGTGGCGAATGGCTTTGGACTCTATTTCCTGTCGGGACACGGAGGCAGCCTCAATCTTCGAGGCGCCTTCCTGCATGTGCTGGGTGACCTCTTGTCGTCGGCCGCCGTCATCGTCGGTGGGCTGGTGATGTGGAGCACGGGGAACTATCTCATTGATCCGCTGTTGTCGGGTCTGATCGGGCTGGTCATCGTTGCCAGTGCCTATCGGCTTCTGCGTGAGTCCGTCGACGTACTTCTAGAGGGCACCCCCGTGGGCATCGATTTGGCGGCGGTCGAAGTGGCACTGGAGGCGGTGGAAGGTGTTGAAGGCGTGCACGACCTGCACGTTTGGAGTCTCACGTCGGGCGTGAATGCGCTGTCGTGTCACGTCGAGGTCAAATTCGCGGTGCTCCCCGGCGCAGACGCGCTTCTGGACCGTGTCAGATCCTTGCTGCGGGAACGATTCGACATTTTGCACACGACCATCCAGATCGAGACGGAGTCTTACAAGGACAAGGGCCTTGTATATTGGAAGCTCCCGGAAG
Source organism: uncultured bacterium (assembly GCA_937922775.1). Taxonomy (GTDB): domain Bacteria; phylum Acidobacteriota; class UBA890; order UBA890; family UBA890; genus CALAKE01. The sequence continues at coordinate 4,633 of CALAKE010000771.1, forward strand.
CTGAGAAGCTGCAATGAAAGATCGTCTCGAGTTGGAGCAGGCGGAGCGTTACCAGGCACACCTCGTTCTTCCCAGGATCGGCGCCACCGGACAGAGGCGCCTGCTGCGATCGAAGGTCCTGATGGTTGGTGTAGGTGGGCTCGGTTGCCCGACCTCGCTGTACCTGACCGCATCTGGTGTGGGGACCCTTGGCCTGCTGGACGATGACATCGTCGATCGCACCAACCTGCAGCGCCAAGTCTTGTTCGGTACGGCGGATATCGGCAAGCCCAAGGTGCATGTTGCCCGTGAGCGGCTGGTAGGAATCAACCCCGATGTCGACCTCGAGCCCATCGAACAGAGACTCACCCCGTCCAACGCAATGGACCTGGTTGCCGGGTGGGACCTCGTCATTGATGGCAGCGACAATTTCGCCACTCGCTATGTAGTGAACGACGCCTGCGTGCTGTCGGGAATTCCGCTGATCTCAGGGAGCGTCTTTCAGTTCGAGGGGCAGGTGACGGTCATCCGGCCGCCACTGGGCCCCTGCTATCGCTGCTTGTTCCGCACCACTCCTCGCGAGCAACCCGCCTGCCGAGACGCCGGAGTCCTGGCGCCTCTGACGGGAATCATCGGGTCGATTCTGTCTGCCGAGGCGGTCAAATGGCTGATCGAGGGAGACACCGCGCTGATGGGTCGCCTGCTTCTGTTCGATGCGCTCGAGTCCTCGACGAGATCGGTCAGGGTGAAGAGCGATCCGAAATGTCCACTCTGTGGGAAGGACCCGAAGATCGATCGTCCAACTGCAGTGGCCACGTGCCGTGACGACAGCGACTGAGCGTCTCGGGGCGCCGGCTGGCAGCAGTTGCCAGATATGTGTCAGCTTGGCCGCTGCCGAGAAGACAGACCTGCAGCGTGGCTTGGCGGCTGTCACCGACGCCGATCTCATAGAGGTTCGCCTCGACGCGCTCGCTGAGCCCCTTGCGTGCGACGATAACTTCTTCGCGGCCCTGCACGGTCGATCGCCGGCGCCGGTGGGTTTCACCTGCCGACCCCAATGGGAGGGCGGGAGCTTCCGCGGCACTGAAGGCGAGCGCCGCCAGGTTCTCGAGATGGCGGCCCGCGGCGGCGCCGCCTTCATCGACGTAGAACAAGATGCCGAGTGGGCGGAGTCGTTCATTGGCGGGACCTCCGTGCCGGTGATCCTCTCTCATCATTGGCTGTCTCCGCGGCCAGCAGATCTCGGCGAGCGGGCGCAACGAATGCAGGCCGTGGGGCCGGCCATCGCCAAGCTGGTGGCCCCGGCGGCTACTCCAGCCGACGCGATTCCGCTGCTGGCGGCGGGGGCCGAACTCGTGGCGAGCGGTCAACCGGCGACGGCCTTCTGCATCGGCTCTGCGGGAACCTCGAGCAGAGTGCTTGCCGTGGCTCAGGGTGCGGCGCTCATCTACGCGGCTCAGCCTCACAGCGAGTCGGTTGCCGAGGGACAGTGGCCGGTGGAAACACTTCGAGAGCAGCTCCTATTGCAGCGGTGGCGGTCCGGATTCGACTGTTGCGCGCTGGCCGGTCATCCGATCGATCATTCGCTCTCCCCGGCGATATTCAATGCGGCCTTCGATGCGCTCGATCAACCGATGGGGTATCTGCCCGTCGCGCATTCGGAGATCGAGCCCGTCCTCGAGCTGGCCACAGCAATAGGCCTCCGAGGCCTCAGCGTAACCATGCCTTTCAAGCAGGTAGTCTTGCAGCATTGTGCAGAGCTCGATCCGCTGGCTGTGGCGATCGGCGCTGTAAACACACTCGTTGCCGATCCTGGAGGGTGGCGTGGCTGCAACACCGACGCCGCTGCTGTCGCGTCGGCGCTCAGAGACGTCTGCGAAATCTCCGGTAGCAGGGTCGCGATCCTCGGTGCGGGAGGCGCGGCACGCGCGGCCGCCTTCGCCCTGTCGGCGCAGGGTGCCGCGATCACGCTCTGCAATCGAACCCGTGCGCGCGCCGACGACTTGGCGCAGCAGGTTGGCGGGCAATCCGCTCCCATCGAGATACTCACTTCTGACCCCTACGACATCATCATCAACGCCACGCCGATTGGAATGAGTGGCTGGAACGAAGAGCCTCACACGCCTTTTCCTGTCGAGTGGCTGCGGGGCGACGAGGTTGTCTTCGATTTCGTCTACAGGCCGCGCGAGACGACTCTGCTCCGCCTTGCCGCACAGAGGGGTTGCACCATCGTGGAAGGCTTGGAGATGTTCGTTCGCCAGGCAGCCGAACAGTACCGGCTCTGGGTGGGGGGAGATTCCGCTGCGCCTCTTGACATTATGAGGCGGGCGGCGGAAAAAGCCCTGCGGCGAAGGTAGTCGCACGAATTTGTGGTCGGCGGCATACCTCAGGAGTAAGGCGAACACCTCGTGCGAGGAGACGGCCTGCTCCCTGGTACAGAGCGCAACAGGAGAAGCCCATGGCTGAGGAAGAGCTCAACGGTTCCGGTGTTTCCGGAGATTCCCCGACCGAAGGCACCACCGGCTTGGCGGCGATCGTAGGGCCGACGATCAATGCAATCGTCGCACCTGCCAAGTGTTGGCAGGCTCTCGATGCCAAGCCCAAGCTTGCCATCTGGATCTTCGTCTGGGTGGCCGTGATCTACACGATTCTCGGAATCTGGAACCTGCCCATCACGACCCAGGCGACCACGTCCACGACAGAATTCGCGCTGAGGGCGCAAGGTCGGGACATGTCTCCCGAAGATATGCAGCAAGCGATATCCATCACCTTGATCATGGTCAAGGTCATGGCCTATGGGGGAGCGACCCTCTTTATCCTTGTGATGTTGCTGTTTCTCGCTCTGCTCATGTGGATGGGCGCCTCGATGCTCGGAGGGAGTGCGAAGTTCTCCCGCAGCTTTGGATTGGCGGCCGCGGGCGCTGTGATTCACCCTCTCGTGTACGGTCTCTACGCGTCCATCATTATTCACATGAACGTGCCCGAAATCCGTCGGCCACAGGACATGGCTCTGCTTACCCCTACAGTAGGGCCTCACCTGCTGGTCGACGCCGCGGAGACCCCCGCCTGGCTCTATGCGCTGCTGTTGCGGTTTGACCTATTCAATCTCTGGTGGGTCGTGCTGGTGGCCGGCGGGGCGCAGGTCTTGTTGCGGCTGAAGAAAGGCTCCGCGATTACCTTGTCTGTGGGGATCTGGATGCTCACCACCGTGATCGCCGTTCTCCTGGCGATGCTGCAGGGGTTGAGCGCGGGCTAGGTCGTCCGAGCGAATAGAGCCAGCACGAGGTTGATTCGCTGGAAAGCGAATGAGGGCCGCGTCGGGAAGACCGGCGCGGCCCCGGCCGTATTGCCCTCTGGCGGGGGCGCTGTTACCATCGCCTGACACTTCATTCGGAGTATCCCTCGGAGCATTCCCGATGAGCGCGACCATCTCAGAAGGCCACGCAGGCTTCCGCGCTATCGCTCCGTCTGCGCCGGTCCCCTCCACCGTTTGGTTTTGGTGGTCTTGGAACAACTAGGGGCCGGCTTCCGCAGCTGACTTTTTCCTCACGAAATTCGACCGGAGGCTGAGCCGTCACGAGCGGTAGAGGTGTTCTTGTGCCCATGAGAATCTTTCCCGAGTTCGAGGAGTTCGCGGCAGCAGCACGGCAAGGAAACCTGGTGCCGGTTTGCACTGAGCGTCTGGCGGACCTGCTGACGCCGGTGGGGGCATACCTACGTCTTGCCGCGAACCTCGAGCGCCCCTTC
>CALAKE010000772.1 GCA_937922775.1 uncultured bacterium
GGGGAACAATGGGCAGCGGCGGTCTCTGCTCTGATGGACCGAAAGGCGAGAGTCCTGCGGTACAATCAGGGTTCCCTAGCCTGGATTTCCCAACGGGTCGGGAAGCGAGCGGTCGAATGGGCCGCGACCCGTTGGGGAATCCAGGCTCTAGGCGCGCCCGTAGCTCAGAAGGACAGAGCGGCGGACTTCTAATCCGCGGGTCGCAGGTTCGAATCCTGCCGGGCGCGCCATTGATATGCCCGAGCTCCTCTGCAATCAGAACAAACCTGGAACACAGGACCGCGGGCCAGCGGCGACGTGGTCTACGATCAGTGGGATCGAGTGCCGTCCTCGGAGCAGCCATCGAATTGGAGCGCTACCAGGAAGCCGCTCCCTACTGGACCCGATCTGACCACCCTCCCTGATTTCACCTCTGGGCCATCTACGCCAGCCATGGGGAAACGGACCGTACAACGTGCTCCTACCTCCACGTGCAGGTCGACGGTCATCAGCACGCCGCCTCGGCTCAGGTCGACGGTACTGCCCTTCGCGGTTGGGCCGTAATCATCCACATCCAACTCGACGGGCAGGGCGACTTGAACACGCGGGTGCACACGACGCTCTCTGGGCACGTGCCCCACTCCTCCTGGTCCCCAGACAGAAGGCTTTCAGGAAGCACACTTCAGAGGGACGCGGCAAGAAACAGGGCTCCAGGCGACTCAGAAGTAGCGCGCGCGTTCATACGGACGAGGAACAGACGACTCGGGCCGATCGGAACGCGAGTTATGCCATCCACCGCGCCTTACCCAGCGGACAGCCGACGCCAAGAAGGCAGCAAATGAGAGCCCACCAGTCCAGCCCAAGAGGAAGATGACCTCTGGCGAGAGCTGGTTGCCCCCACGGACAAACACCACGCCAACAGCCAAGACCAGGAGGAGAGGGGCGAGTATGAGCATGTAGCAATCGGCCGGGTACCGTATCCTGATTTTCGATAGCCTCACTGAGGTTATCGACGCCAAAGGATGCTTACCCTGGGCCCCCATGGTGTGAGGTTAGCACACGCTTCTGCCGCGGCAACAGGGTTTTGCGGCGCTCGTTCTTGATGCGGGCCGGTCCTACACTTCCGCCGGCAACTTGACCAGCTAGTCGAACGACCAGCGCGACAGCCTGCTCCCGGCCTTCACCAGGATGCCGCCCTCCAGCGGCACAGGGTACGACCAGACGGCAGCGTCCGCCACAGTGTAGCGATGCTCCGGCTCGAGACCCGGATGGGCCCTGCGGGCAACGATCAGATCGCCCTCATTCATCAGGAAGAGCACAACATCGCCTGCAACCACGGTGAAGCCGTTCTCTCCAGAGCGGCCTTCGGTGCTCCAAAGTAGGTCACCGGTTCGGGCATCGGCTGAAAAGAGCTGCCCCTTGCGCTTCTGCAGAATCCCGAACAGCTCGCCGCCCTCGGATGCGAGGTTGCTCCACAGTGGCTCGAGCTCGTCGTTTTCCCAGAGGAGTCGAGTCGTCCAACCGTCCTAACCTCGATCGCCCGGCTGCCCTGCACCGACGCCGCCAGGATGATCGCGTTGCCGGCCATGACTGGAGACGGAATGTTGGTCGAGCAGGAACCCTGCACGCCGGGGAACGGATACTGCCAGAGCAAGGAGCCGTCGGCGATACCGAGACCGACGACGCCTTCGTCGGTCATGGTGACGATCTGCCTCACCCCATCAAGCTCGACGACGTTCGGGGATGCGTTTCCTATCGCTGGACCGGACCAGGTCCAAAGGCTCTCCCCCGAGCGAGGATCCAGCGCCATGACCTCTCCGGTATCGTCGTCGCCGATATGGACAATGAGCCGCTCGTCGGCGATCAGAGGTGACGGGGCAATCCCGCAGAAACGCTGGGTCTCGACGATGAGGTCGGAGAAGTCGCGCCGCCATAGCAGCTCTCCCCTGCCGGCGTCGTAGGTAGAAACCACTCCGTTGACGCCGACTGTGTGAAGGCGTCCAGCGTGGAGAATTGGTGTAGCGTAAGGCCCCTCTCCTTCAATCTGGGCGAATTCGGGGGCCTTGGTTGGCGGAGCAGGATAGGAATCGACCCAGAGGATCTCACCGGTCTCGAGAGACAGAGCCGAGACGACCTCGCTCTCCTCCGCGCGCGCGAGGACGTAGGCGACGTCTTCAGATGCAATCGGCGACGAGTAGCCCGCGCCCACTTCGGCACTCCAGAGGAGGCTCGGAACATCGGGCCAGGAGGCGGTCAGGGAAAAGTCGGGCACAACGGCATCGCGACCGCTACCTCGCCACTGGGTCCAGGCTTCGGAGGCTTCGTTCCCGGCCCCCGTAACACCGATGTCAGGAACGTCCAAACCCGACTCCTCGGGCTCGCCAGATCGACAGCCGGGCCAGAGACCCGCCAATAGAAACAGGGCCAGGAGGGGCAGTAGACGGGGGCAGGAGGTGGTTCTCATGCTCGGGACAGGCCGTCGCCGTCAGCTTTGCTCCGCTGCGCCACCCTGTTCGGATGGCGATTCGGAGTCTTCACCCGCCGCTTCCGAGTCTTCAGATCCCGGCGGGGAGGGGGGAAGGATGCCGAGCTTGATCAACTCTTCACGCGAGGCCATCGACGGGCCGCCTGATTTTCCATGACGTCTTTCTCGCTTGAGGGCAGCCTTTTCGGACTTCTTCCTCTCACGAGTACGCTTCTTTGCTTCTCTCTGGCGCTTCAGCACCGACATCCGTTGTTTTCTTGCCATCCACTCGGTTCCTTTCGTCCAGGTCGCGGCTCTCGCGTCTACCCGGCACAAATCGCTGCAATGAAAAACGCGCCACCCGGGCACGAGGCTGGGCAGCGCGCCTGAAAACTTCGCCCCTGCCTGATCCATGGTTCCAGGCCGCCAGGCCAGGACCTCAGTGGGATCAGACTTCGGACGCCCTTGGGCTTTCCTCGATCTCGAGCTCTACCTGTTGATAGCGTGCGATGTGGCTTCTCGCGGGAGTTACAACTGCGGCCACGTCCTGAAAGGGTAACAGATTTCAACAGAAGACCCGGCGACGTACCCGAGTTCCGAAACTACCGCACCTGAGCCTGCGTAGTTGAAGGGAGAATGCACCACCGCCCTGTGACAGCATGCCCCGATTCCGCCTCGGCCAGCTCGAAACCTGTCTCGCCCCGCCCGAGCCCACGCTGATCAGTCAATTTTGGAGGTAGTCCCGTGCACAGGCTCCTCGACGACACCCGCCACGCCCTTCGCCGCCTGCGGCAGCAGCCAGGTTTCACTCTCGTCGCCGTCTTGACCTTGGCCATTGGAATCGGTGCGAATTCAGCGATCTTCAGCCTTGTCAACGGAGTGCTGTTGAATCCACTGCCTTACCCGGAATCCGATCGCCTGATCCTGGCAATCCTTGAGGCCCCCGGGCTCGGATTCCCGCAAGTACCAATGTCTGAGGCTACTTACCTGCTCTGCAAGGAGGAACACAGCGGCTTCGAAGACCTGATGATGTATAGCGGCACCAGTGCCAACCTGACAGGTGAAGAAGGTCCCGAACGCGTACAATCGGCCTTGGTGACCGCCAACTTCTTCGATGTACTGGGGGTCAGACCGGTCCTAGGGCGCGGCTTCTCCGAGGGGGAGGACGGACCTGGAGCAGCGCCCGTGGCCGTGCTCAGTGACGGACTTTGGCATCGGCGCTTCGGAGCCGACCCTGGTGTCCTCGGTCAGACATTTCTCGTTGACGGCGTATCCGTCGAGGTCATCGGGGTCATGGAGCCGGACTTTCGCCTCCCTGCCCGGGAGACCGAGTTCTGGCGGCCACTCGAGGTCGATCCCGCTGCGCCCAACGCGGGGAACTTCTCCTACCCCGCCGTCGCACGCCTGAATCCGGGCGTTACGATCGAGGCGGCGAAGGCCGAGATGGCCGGGCTCATCGATCGTTTGCCCGACATATATGGGGACGACTTTCCTCGGGAGTTGTTCGAGAACGCCCAGTTGGGCCCCTTGGTCATCTCTCTGAAGGAGCTCACGGTCGGAGAGGTGAGAGCAACGCTTTGGGTGTTGATGGGGACGGTGGGCTTCGTGCTGCTGATCGCCTGCGCCAACGTCGCCAATCTGTTCCTCGTGCGAGCTGAAGGTCGCCAGCGCGAGGTTGCTCTGCGCGGAGCCCTCGGCGCCACCAGGGGTGACATTCTGAGCTACTACCTGACTGAGAGCCTTGTTCTGGCCGTTCTCGCAGGGGTCGCGGGTCTTGCCCTCGGCTTCGCCGGTTTGAGCTGGCTTGCGGCGGTGGGCCCTGAGAACGTGCCGCGGCTCGATGAGGTCGGCATCGACGCCCGCGTCTTGGCCTTCACGGCGGCGGTCTCGCTGCTGGCCAGTTTGCTGTTTGGTCTCCTACCCGTTCTCCGGCAGGCTCGTCAGAACCTCGTCGCGGCGCTGAAGGAAGGCACGCAGGGATCAGGGATGGGGCGTCGGCGGCACCGGGCACGCAACTCCCTCGTCGTTGCCCAGGTGGCCTTGGCGCTGATCCTTCTGATCGGCTCGGGGCTCATGATCCGAAGCTTCGCGCAACTGCAAGCCATCGAGCCCGGATTTGTCGCTGATGACGTCTTCACCGTCGCGCTCTCGTTGCCTGCCGCGGAATACCCCGAGCACCCAGACACATCGCGCTTCTTCCAGGAACTCCTCGACGAGGTCTCTGCCCTTCCCGGAGTCGAATCGGTCGGAGCCGTGACAGGTCTTCCCCTGAGTGGCTACCGGACCGCGAGCGGCCTGTGGATCGAGGACCATCCCCGCGACGAGGGAGAGCTGCCGCCGGTTCCGGAAACCATGACCGCCACGTCGGGGTATTTTCGTTCCATGGGGATTCCCGTTCTGAGTGGCCGCGGCTTCGAGCGCTCCGACCACGAGTTGCGTACAGGCGCAGTGGTGATCAGTGAATCGATGGCCCAGCACTATTGGCCTGACGAGAACCCCCTGGGGCGATTGGTTCGTCCCGAGGAGGAAGCAAGCAGCTATGAGATTGTCGGCGTCGTCGGCGACGTCCGTCATGTTTCTCTGACCGAAGACCCCGTCGACATGATCTACTACCCGATGCTGGGTGTCGTTGACGGTGAGATCAACAGCGCAAGAAACATGGTGGTGACGATTCGCTCAACGTTGCCTACCAGTACCTTGGCGCCGTCAGTGCGGCGGGTAATCTGGGACCTCAACCCCAACTTGCCCATTATCAGCCGGTCGATGGGCGAGCTTCTCGAAGACGCCATGGCGCCCACGTCATTCACCATGATGATGCTGGGAATCGCTGCCGCCGTAGCGCTCCTGCTGGGGGCCATCGGCGTCTACGGGGTGATCTCCTACATCGTGAGCCAACGTACTCGTGAAATCGGCATCCGCATGGCTCTCGGCGCCCGGAGTGCCGATGTCCGAAGGATGGTCGTGCGACAGG
>CALAKE010000773.1 GCA_937922775.1 uncultured bacterium
CTGCTGCAGGTTCTTTCTGAAGACGAGCTGGCGCAGGTGCACGAGCGATCGTTGAGCGTGCTGGCCCGCACCGGCGTGCGAGTGGATACCGCCAGGGGGCGCATGATTCTCGCCGACGCCGGGGCAGAGGTCGACAGCAGCACCCACATCGTGCGCTTCCCGCGAACGCTGGTCGAGGACTCGCTCCAATCGGCGCCGAAGACCTTCACCTTGGGGGCACGCCGGCCGGGCTGGGACCTGAAGATGAACAGCGGCGATTGCACGCTGCTCATCGACGGGAAGGCCGTGTTCGCTCTCGATCGAGAGACAGGAGAACGGCGAGAGGGGACCTACAACGACTGGCTCGAGGCAACTCGTTTGACCGACGCGCTGGATGAGTTCGGCCTCTACTGGGACATGGTCGAGCGCAGTGACCGTGGCAAGACGGTCCCCGACCTCGTAACCCACTGGCGGCACCTGTTTCGCAACTTCTCCAAGCATGTCCAGGATGGAATCGGCAGCCCGGAGGAGGTGCCCTGGCTTCTGGAGGTCCTGCAGGCGGTCTTCGGCGACAAGGAGACCATTCGCCAACAGCACCCCATGTCGTGGATCTTGTGCCCGCAGTCGCCGCTGATCATCGAGGGAAAGCGCACCGACGCTTACCTGGAGCTGCTCGGCTGGGACATCCCCCTGGCCGTCATGCCCATGCCGCTGATGGGTGTCACGGGCCCCGGCAGCCTGATCTCCACCACGGTGCTGGGTAACTGCGAGGTGCTGGCCATGCTCTGCCTGGTGCAGGCCGGCGCTCCGGGCACCCCGTTCATATATGCCCCGGCGCAGTCGATGATGAACCCTCGCACCGGAGGCTACAGCGCCGGCGCCATTGAAGGAGGGCTGCTGGCTGTTGCCGTCGTGGAGATGGCTCGCCACTACGGCCTGCCGGTAGAGGGATCGGGGATGACAACGGAGCACTACGTCCCGGGCATTCAGGCAGCTTTCGAAAGCTCGATGATCGGCCTGTTGGCTGCCCTGGCCTGGCCCGACATTCTGATTGGCTGTGGCCTGATGGGCGGCTCGATGGTTCTCAGCCTCGAGCAGTTGATGATTGACGTCGAAATATTCAAGATGGCCAAACGGGCGCGCGAGGGGATAGCTGCCGACGACGAGATGTGGCTAGAGGACGTGATCGACCGCATCGGGCCGGGCGGCCACTTTCTGACTGAACGCTCAACAGTACGCGCCCTCCGTGAAGGCGAGATGTACGTCAGCCAGCTTGGTTGGCACGACAGCTTCGAGGCCTGGAAGGCCGCCGGCAAGCCCACCGTGCTCGAGGAAGCGCGTGAGAAGGTAGACCAGATCCTGGCGACCCACGAGCCACTTCCTCTCGATGAGCATGTCGAGAAGGAGCTCGACCGGATTCAGAAGCGCGCTCAGCTCGAGGCTTGATGCAGAGCGAGCCTTTCAATCGTCCGTTTTCGAGACCTCATTGACGGTGCAGCGGCACTTCGACTACCCTCGCCGCTCCGATTCCCAAATTTGAAGAGCGAGGCTACGGCTTCATCTTCTCCTGCATGCAACATCGAAGGAGAGCGGATGACGATTGCGGATTTCAACCCCTGGACAGCTCTCATCGGCGGACTGATGATCGGCACTGCCAGCGCCTGGTCCATCGGGCTGAACGGCAAGGTTCCCGGGATCAGCGGCGTTTGCGCCCGAATCCTCTGCGCAGAGACCGGCGACACCGCCTGGCGTATCTCGTATCTGGTCGGGCTCATCGGGGCCGCGGCGCTGACCTTTCGACTGCTGCCCGAAACGGCGACGTTCGCGATGGCGGCTCCGCTGCCGCTCGCGGTCGTCGCTGGGCTCCTGGTTGGAGTCGGCACGCGCGTCGGTGGCGGCTGCACCAGCGGCCACGGGATCTGCGGCATCGGACGTGGATCGCCACGCTCGATCGTCGCCACGTGCACATTCACTGGGGCGGGTGTGGTGACCGTGTACCTCATGTATCACGTGTTCGGAGGCACGGCCTGATGCGGGCACCCGTGTTCCTGATCCCCGGCGCAATCTTCGGCGCGGGTCTGGCGCTGTCGGGGATGACGAATCCGGCCCGCGTGAAGGGCTTTCTCGACCTGGCTGGCACCTGGGATCCCACCATGGTGTTCGTGATCGGCGGCGGGCTGGCGTCGTTCGTGTTCTGGAACCTGCTGCTGGGTCGGCGCGCCGAGCCGATCCTCGGCGGCGAGAAGCCGGGAAAGCCAAGCCGGGAAATCAGCGCACGGCTGATTGCGGGAGAGGCGGTGTTCGGAATCGGATGGGGCCTCGCCGGGTTCTGTCCCGGTCCGGCACTGGCGAACCTGGGCGCGCTCCGCCTCGAGGCGCTGGCCTTTCTGCCTGCCATGGTGGCAGGCATGTGGATTGCCAGAACCGTACTAGGGGCAGACCGGCCTACGGCGATCCTGGCCACGCAGGACCAGACCGCCACCGGCTGACCGGCACGAGCCGCTTCCTTTCGACGAGCATGTCGAGAAGGAGATCAATCGTATCCACAAGCTTGTCGTCAATCCTCCATGAGGACCTCCGTGGGCGAGACACGGCCGGCCTGCTGGGCGGGCAGGTAGCTGGCGATGGCGCTCAGGCCCAGGAGGGCGGCCGCCATTGCCAGGTAGGTGGCAAGATCCCATGCCTCGATTCCGTAGAGGAATTGGCTCAGGAGGCGGCTGGCCCAGAACGCTCCCACGAGCCGAGTCTGGTGCCGCCTACACCTTGTTCGGACTTCTCGGTGCTCCTGGAATCGAGCGCGCCCGCCAGGCTGTCGTCACTACGTCGACCGCGACGTCCCTCCAGAAGACCCGCGAACCCGACACTCGCGACGCGTACCTGAGCTCTTGTCTCTGAAGCTCGATGAACCCGAGCCACCGGGAGGCCTGCCGCTGGTGCCAAGTAATCAACGCTCGACGGCACACCAGGGGAGGGGCACTAGGTTGCCCAAGTCTGCTGGGACGGGCTCCAGTGGGATCCAACCTCTCCGTTGGCGCCAGTTATTTCAGCTCCCCTAGCCAGCTCCTTGCCAGATCCGGTACATTTCGATCTCCCGAAAGACCCACTACGTCCCGCATTTGTTTCAGACTTCAGGCTGATCGAGCGAGGAGTAACGCGTGCCCATCTCTTCAGGCCAAAAGGTGTCGCACTACCGCCTGATCGAGAAGATCGGCGAGGGCGGAATGGGTGTCGTCTGGAAGGCCGAGGACACTCGCCTCCACCGCCATGTCGCTCTGAAATTCCTTCCCGAGGAGCGATCGCAAGACGTGTTGGCCGTGGAGCGGCACCTGCGTGAGGCGCGCGCTGCGTCGGCATTGAATCACCCACACATCTGCTCGATCTTCGACATCGGCGAGTGGGAAGGACGGCATTTCATCGTCATGGAGCTGCTGGAGGGGCAGTCCCTGCAGCAGCGGATCGGTGGCGTGCCGATGAGTTCCGATGAGGCCATCGATCTCGCGATCCAAATCAGCGATGCGCTCGAGGCCGCGCACGCCAAGTCCATCGTTCATCGAGACATCAAGACGGCCAATCTCTTCGTCACAGAGCGCGGGCAGGTCAAGGTACTGGACTTCGGCCTTGCCAAGCTGGTGGCCGGCGCCGGGGGCAGGCCAGAGGTGGACGGTGAGACTCGCACCGTGCTCGACATGACGACACCCGGCTCGGTCATCGGCACCGTTTCGTACATGTCCCCCGAGCAGGCGCTGGGCCAGGAGGTCGACGCACGAACGGACATCTTTTCATTGGGCGTCGTGCTCTACGAGATGATCACCGGCCGCCAGGCGTTCGGTGGCACGACCTCGGCAGCGGTGTTCGACGCGATCCTCAACCGGGCACCGACGGCGCCGGTGGAGCTGAACTCGCAGGTGCCGGCCGAGCTCGAGCGAATCATCAACAAGGCGCTAGAGAAGGACCCCGCGCTGCGCTACCAGAGCGCCGCCGGGCTGGGCGCCGACCTGCAACGGTTGCGGCGTGATTCGGGGTCCTCGGTGCAGGCCGCCCCCGACACCGCGCGCTCGGCGCAGCGCCGCGGATTATTTACCTTCGGTGTGGCGGCAGCTCTCTTCCTGGTTGTTGCGGGCACCTGGCTGATGTGGCCGCGGGACCATGCCGAGGTCGACTCGCCTGACGCGGGCGATACCGCCACGCAATCTTTGGTCTCTGACCTCAAGATCGCGGTGCTGCCGTTCGTCAACGCCAGCGGTGACCCAGAGCAGAGCTATTTCAGCGAAGGATTGACCGGCGAGATCGTGACCGAGCTTTCTCGCTACGGCGAGCTGGCGGTGATGCCCTGCAGGTCGGGCCCCTGCGAGGGAGAGGACGCGGACGCCCGTGAGATCGGCAGCGAGATCGGGGTGCGCTACGTGTTGCGGGGGAGCGTGCAGTCGTCGCCGGAGCGTATCCGGGTCAACGTACAGCTCTTCGACGCCCGCGACGGACATTCGGTCTGGGCGAACACCTTCCAGAGCGACCGGTCGGCGCGTGACCTGTTCGACCTCCAGGACGAGCTGACCCGGCAGGTGGTCAGTGAGATCGCTGGATCTTACGGTGCCCTGGCGCGCGCCGAGTTACCCCGCTCGCGAAGCAAGCCTCCCGCGAGCCTCGACAGCCGCGACTGCGTCTTCCGAGCCTACGACTACATGCAGAATCACACGTCAGAGACGCACTTGGCGGCTCGCCGCTGCCTGGAGCGCGTTGTCGAGGCCGAGCCCGACTACGTCGAGGGCCTCGCGTGGCTGGCATATTTCTACTCCGAGCAGTTCCACCACCGGTGGAATGTACCGGATGGTGAATACGATTCGCGTTCCCGCGCGCTGCAGATGGCCGAGCGGGCCGTGGCGCTCGACGACAGCAACCAGCTAGCGCACGCATACTTGGGGCTGGCCGCCCTCTTTTCGGGGGAGAGCCAGCGCGGGATCGCTGAAATACGTCGCTCCGTCGAGATCAACCCCAACAACCCTATCGTGCTGACCCTCTATGCCCACTACCTCGCGCTCCAGGGGGAATACGAGACGGGGGTTCGGATGGCCAACATGGCCATCGAGCTGATCC
>CALAKE010000774.1 GCA_937922775.1 uncultured bacterium
CCCTCAGCCCCCCCCTAGGCCAGGCCTTCCTCTTCGAAGAACTGTCGCAGCCGTCGCGCGACGAGGACTTCCTCTCCGTCCCGCAGGCAGCGGGTGCGGACCGTGTTGCCGTCGTAGGCGAGGCGCGGTTCGCCGTCTTTCAGGCGACCTCGGACCTCGTCGGGAGTCAGCGGGAAAACCGCCGGGTCCCAGGTCAGCGCAACGTCGGCATACCCGACCGTGTTGATGGCGTACTCGGCGTGGAGCCCGTGGATGTCTTGGAGCTGGTCTGCGATCCAGCGTGCCTTCGAGTTCCAGCCCTCCAGCAGGGCCTCCTGGTCCAGCGCCACGTAGCGCTCCAGGGCGTAAACGAGCCCGATGATCTCCTCTTTCCCTACCTTCATCCCCCGGCCGAGGTTACCGTGGGGAGGGGCGTGAAGGGTTGCCGCTTCGACGAGGTCCCTACGGCCCGCCAGGATGCCCGTCGACTGGGGCCCCCTGATACCCTTGCCGCCACTGATCACCACCAGATCGGCGCCCGCCTCGACGAAACGTGTCAGGTTCTCCGCCGGCGGCAGGTCCGATGCCATGTCCACCAGCACGGGAACTCCGGCCCTCTTGCCAATCTCTATGAACTCCTCCGGCATGATCACACTCTCGTCGTGCAGCTCGGCGCCTTCCCGCGGGATGGGTGGACCGAACTTCTTCTGCTTTTCGACCGCAACCAGCACACCGATCATCGCTGTGTTGTCGTTGAGCTTCGCGGCTACGTCATCGCGCGTGGTCGCCTCCGCAATCGTCATGCCCGCGGCTCGATACGCACGGTCGTAGCCGAAGCGGTGTGCTGTCTGGATCAGACACTCGCGCTTGGGCCACGTGGGATGCGGCAGGGCGTCGATCTTCTCGGGGTCGGTCCCCGTCAAACATGCAGCGGCACCGAGGATCATCGCCGAGAAGGCGCCGCAGGTGACTAGAGCCGCCTCGGCACCCATCAGCTCAGCCACGCGCTCTCCAGCCGCCGCGGTCAGCTCGTACATGTCGACGAAATAGTCGTTGGCCTCTACCATCGCCCGCATGACATCCGGAGGCATCCGGGAGCCGCCCAGGTCGGTGAGATGCTCGTGAGCACCGATGTGGGGCCGCACATTCAGAAGGCGGGTGAAGATGTTGTCGCGCAGCGACTCTTCCGAGTTCGCCGCACTGCTGAACAGGTCGCCACCTGATCCGCCCCCGACGGATCCTCCGGAGGAGCCACCCTCGGAACCGCCCGCAGAGCCACCCCCGGATATACGACATCCCGTTCCGAGCGCCCCTGCGACGCCTGCGACGGCGCTCGTGCCGAGAAACCTACGACGGCTCAGAGGGGAGATCGATGGTTCCAACCGGCTGTCTTCTTGTTGGCTCACGGGCTTGTCTCCCATGCTGGTTGCTGGCTTGAGGGGTGATGCGCTTGCGATTAGCTCCTGACGTCGAGGCTGTAGACAACCGTTTCCTCGCGTCCGGGGCGGATGACGTAAATACGTCCATTCGACAGCGCGAAGTTGCCCTCTGACAGATCGAAATCGGCCTCCACGCCGAAGAAGTCCATTTCCTCACCGGTACCTGACAGGTGAAGTAGCCCCGTCCGCTCCTGGCTCTGGATGTATAGCCACACGTCGCCAGATTCCGCGACAAAAAGATGATGGATCAACTGGTAGTGACTCGGAACGTTGATGAAGAATGGCGGACCGGCGGCCGCCTGCCGCTCCTCCAGGGAAGCGATCTCATTCTCCGGGAAGAGAACAGGGGTCGCCGACGCCTCGAAGAACACTTCGCCCCCGGGATCTCCGGCGCCAAGGTCTCTGTGGATTAGGACTCGCATCTCGTCAGAAACCGCCCAGAGCACCGATCCGTCGGGGAGGAAGTCGTAGACATAGTTGCGCGCCTGAGTCGGGTTGATGAAGAAGTCCACGCCCGGCTCGATTCCGGGAAACACCTCGCCCAGTGCGTAAGAGGCAAGTCGAGCCTCCTCCGTGCCGTCCGCCCTTCGATAGGTTAGAGATAAATCGGCACGTGCATCGCTGATCCAACTCCCGATCCAGCGCCCATCGGAAAACACACGAGGATGGTCGCAGAAGATTGTCTCGCTGAACTCGCGCCGACTGCGTAGCTCCCCATTCAGCTCGAATACTGACATCGCGCCAGCATCGAGGGCGATGAGGCTGTCGCCATCCGCGCGGATCGCCATCAGGTGTTCGAACTGTCCAGGGGTCTCACCGGTGCCGCCGAAGGTCGCCAATAGCTCGCCCTGAGGGTCGAACTTGCGGATGACGTAATCACCGTAGTCGAACACGTAGACGTTCCCTGCGTGATCGACCGTCAGGTCCCGCGGGGCGGTGAGGCCCGTGTCTCCGCTGACCGTGAACATGAGCTCGGGAACCAGCGGGGGCGCGGGCAAGGTCGTGACGATTTCTTGGCCCGGGCCAGTCTCGGAGCTCGTGCAAGCGGAAACGCACAAGATGCAAGCTAGTACTAGTAGAGCAAAAGGTCGAAGAGATGTGGGCGTTCCAAAGAGTCCTGGTTTCACAGCATCGCTCCGGGAGTAGGGGCTGGCGCGATTGCGCGGCCGGCCGTGCTCTGCCAGCTAGAGGCGTAGCATAGGCCTGTCGGAGGTACAACCTGCGGGACGTAGGGCTAGTCAGCTTTCAGCGTGCTCGCCGGATCCAGGCGGGCAGCCCTCTGCGCCGGAACCAGATTGGCGACGAGCGCCACGCCGGTAAGCACGAGCGGCACGCTGACGAACGTCAGCGGATCGGTTGCGCTGATGCCGAACACGAGGCTGCCAAGGAGTCTGCTGACCGCGAAGGCGGCAACCATGCCGACGACGATGCCAACGGCAAGCAGCCGCGCCCCCTGGGAGAGAATCATCCAGCGCACGGTGCCTACTTCTGCTCCGAGCGCCATGCGCAAGCCGATTTCCTGCCGGCGCTGGGAAACCGTATAGGCCGTGACCCCGTAAATGCCGATGGCGGCCATGAAGAGCGCGAACACCGCGAAGGTCACAAACAGAGCTAGTAGCGCGTAGTTGCTCGATGAGCTCAAGTACTGGGCCCGCTCCATCGTTTGGATGTCGTCAATCGGCTGATTCGCGTCGACTCTCCAGATCGCCTCCCGAATGGTGTCGGCCAAGCCTGCCGGGTCGGCAGAGGTCCGAGTAACCAGATACATCGAGCTGCGGCCATCCTGTGGATATGGCACGTAGATGTCGGGAGATCCCTGCTCGGTGTCAGTGGTGGCGCGCACGTCACTGACGACGCCGACGACCTGCAACCATTCATCGCTGCCGGCAACCTGAAGGCGACGACCGATGGGGTCCTCGTCAGCCCAATAGCGATCGGCGATCCTCTTGCTGAGAATCGCGACCTTGAACGACGATTGATCATCGGCTCCCGTGAAGCCTCTTCCCCGCAGGATCGGAAGGCCGATGAGATCGAAGTATCCGTGCGAGACGGCAACGAATGCCCCTGTTGGGGCAGCACGTCCCTCCGCCTCTTCTCTCCCTTCGATGACGAGCGAGCGGCGCGTGCCGAATCCCGCGGCCGGAATGACGTTGGTCAGCTCGACCGCGCCGACACCCGGAACACCACGCATCTCGTCACGAGCGCGGGTGAAGAACTGCAACCGCGACTCCGGTTCTTCGTAGACGGTCTCGGGCAGATTGAGCTCGACGGTGACGAGGCCGTCGACCTCGAAGCCGAGCGGCCGCGTCTGCAGGTTGATCACCGTGCGTGTGAGCAGGGTGGAGACGACCATGAGAGTCAGCGCCAGCGATATCTGAGCGGCTACGAGCACACCCCGCGCCCGTTTGCCCGATCTCCCACCGTCACCGGACCGCCCGTCCCGCAGCGCCGCAGACGGCCCGGCGGAAGACACACGCAGCGCAGGAAAGAGCCCGAACGCCAGGGGCGCCACAAGCGACACGAGTAGCGTGAAGGCGAGCACCTTCGCATCGAACTCAGCCATCAGAAAGACCGCCTCTGTACCCGCCGAAATCCAAATCAGAGCTTCGTTCAGCGCGTAGGCGAGGACGAGCCCCAGGCCTGCGGCAGCAAGCGAAATCAGCATGCTCTCGGTGAGAAGCTGACGGATAAGCCTGGTCCGTCCCGCTCCCAGTGCGGCCCGCACCGAGATCTCCCGAGCCCGTGCGGTGGAGCGAGCAAGTAGCATGTTGGCGACGTTGGCACAGGCGATGAGGATGACCATACCCACGGTCAGCTGTAACAGCAGCAGGATCCTGTTCCCCTCCGGATTGACCAGAGACTCCATGACGGGAGCCGACCACAAGCCCCATCCCCGATTCTGGGCCGGATGCTCGTCCGCCAGATCCATCCCGATCTGACGCACCTCCTCCGTGGCCATCTCATCCGTCACGCCCGCGGCGAGTCGCCCCGACACGAAGAGGTATCGACCGGCTCGGTTCGGCTCGCTGCGGTTGAGGATCAGGGGCGTGACGACCTGGGCCGTCGCGAAGTTTGCGAACTCGAGCTTCGGGTGTGTCACCCCGACGATCGTGTGTTCCTGGCCGTCGAGATTGATCGTCTCTCCGATGACATCCGTGCGACCCCCGTACTGCTCTTGCCAAAACCCGTGCGTCAACATCGCCACTGGCTCGGCCCCCCAACGATCTTCGCCCTCCGCGAAGCTGCGGCCCAGGATGGGCGGCAGTTTCCATGACTCTGTCAATCCGGCCGAGAACTGCAGGCCGGTGACGCGAATCGGCTGGTCATTGCCCGTGAGAATCCACTGGCCGCTGGTGAGCGCAGATAGAGACTCGAAGCTTCGCGATCGCTCGACGAGGTCCATGTAGTCGGCCGGCGACACGCTGCCCTGGTCGATCTCGAGCTCGGGATTGACGCCGCGCACGACATGGACCGTCGCTGACTCCTGCATGGGCAGATCCGCAAAGACGATCACGCTCACGAGGCTGAATATCGAGGTGTTCACGCCAATCGCGAGCGCCAGAGTGAGACTCGAGACGATGGCGAATCCAGGATTCTTCCAGAGTGCGCGAAGGCCGTAGCGAAGATCTTGGAGGATCGTTTCCATGGGTGCTCGGAGTTGGGGTTCATCAACAATACGAGCCGGAGGGCACAAAAGTTCCCGCCGCGCCCGCAGCTGGCATGTGATGAACGGCGGGGCTAGCCCCTAGTCCTGGCTGACCCCCTAGATTCGTACAGATGTCGTGCCGAGACGGACCTCGTCTCCCTCTCGCACGACAGCTCGAATCATCTTCTTGCCGTTGACAAAGGTGCCACTCGTGCTCCCCAGGTCTGTGAGCATCGGACCTTCCTCGGGCTAGTACCGGAGCGCGTACTGGAGCTTCACCTGGAGCTGGTTGGAGTCCCGCAGCCAGCGATCGAAGGGCCTCTGCATGTTGTAGTTGTAAACGACGAACAGGTCGCCGACAGGAGAGAAGGTCCAGCGCAGCCTGGTGTTGGTACCCACGGACTGGCTCTCGTGGTCGTACTGAACAAAGCTGTTGAGGACCAAGTCGGGCGAGAAATTGAGGTTCAGCCGAAGTCCGAAAAGGTCCTGGGTGAACTCCCCCTGCGGCAGATCGCCGATGTTGCGCTCACCGGTGAGCTCGATGTTGAAGAGTGCCATGGGCTTCCAGATCAACCGCAAGATGATCTGGTCCAGGCTGCCGTCGTAGAAAGGACCGAACCACCAGGTGATCTGCCCACTGACCGGACGCTGAGGCGCTGCCGCCCATTCCAGCCGGTAACGTTGAAAGTGGTAGGAACCGGGTGGAATGACCACACCGTCGGAGATCTCGAAAGGCTCGACCAACCTCTCGCCCTCCTGGTTGATGTTGAACTCCAACCGGTCGGCGCTTTCGAGACGCCAGTTGAAGGGCGCCGTGAACACTCGATAGGACTCCCAATTGCCCTCGAGATCCGTCACCAGGACCGGGCGC
>CALAKE010000775.1 GCA_937922775.1 uncultured bacterium
CCCCACGTATCGCCGTTCCATGCGGGCACCATCGACTCAACCGACCCGGGGTTGGGGATGGGGCTTTCACCGCCGGGGCCATGGCAGCCGAAACATCCGAGTCGCTCGGCGACGGCCTTACCACGAACGACGGGAGTCCCCTCGACCTGCTCCTGCCAACTCGATCGCATGAGGAGGAAGCCGATCAGCGCACCCTCCAGGGTCACGGCGATAGCCAGCGCACCGATCAGAATATGACGAGGCTTCACTGTGAGAGCTCGCGCTCCCAGGCCTCGAAGGCGACCTGGTAGTAGGAGGGCGAGAACATCGTCCACTCGCCCAAGCTGGAGGGAAGCGAGTATTCCGCGGCGGCCTCACTCGCCGGAGTGCCCTTCTCGAAGGCGTCGCGGGCGGCGCGCCCGATCTCCTCGAGCAAGGCCAGGTACGGCTGCATCTCTTCGGCCGTAGCCAGGCCACCGTGACCGGGTACGTAGAGCGCGCTGGGATCTCCCAACATCGCCCGGCACTGCCGCGTCAGGCGGCTGGGAATGGCGTCCATGTAGTTCGGGAACATCCCATTCCACACCAGGTCGCCGCAGAACACCACGCGCGGATCATCGACCTCGATCGACAAATCACTCGGCGTGTGGCCGGCACGCGAGTCGATATGAACCGCCCGGCCACCCAGATCTACCCGCTCTTGTGAGCCGGCCGCCGAAATCATCGTCGCCGAGGCAAACATCTCGGCACCCGGCATCTCACGCTCGCCCCCTTCCAGAGAGGCCGTGAGCAGGTCGCGGGTCTGGTGTGTGGTGTACAGGACCGGCGGTTCCTTGTGGCGCGCGTAGGCGGACATGCCCCACGAATGATCGGCGTGATAGTGCGTCAACACCAGGTGGGTTGGCGGTCGCCCGGTGAGCTCCTCGGCGGCGGCGATGAGCCAGTCGGCGCCCTCGCCCATGTACTGCGCCTCGATGACCATGACGCCATCCCGCCCCGCAACGATGCCACCGTTCGATAGGGTCTCACGGCCAGACTGAGGGGTAGAGATCAGCGCCCATACGCCATCGGCAACCTGCTCCAACCGACCGAACGGCTCGCTGGCGACGACGTCGTACTTCTGGCTGGCCGCAAAGGCGCGGCGAAGGAGAGTTGGACCCGCCGCGAAGGCGGCGAGCAGGTAAGCGCTGCAACTCGAGGCCTGATGAAGAAACGACCGACGCGAATAGAGCGGCGAATCCGTGGACGTCTGAATCTTGCCTTTTCTCATCTACCCTCCCCTACTGCGCGCTCACGGCGCCCGTGGGAACCGGACCGGCAAGCTCCTCGAAGCTCTCCAGGATCGTCTGCTCGCCCGAGGTGATGAGCTCCTTGTTGCGCCGGAAGTCAGGCATCCGCGTGCCCATCCAATAGCGCAAGATGGTTTCACGCTCGGGGCTGGCCGCCGCATGATCAGCGAACAAAGCACCGATGATGAGGACAAGCGCCATATCGACCATCTTGCGGGCATAGAGCCGGCGGTAGTTCTCGTCGGGCTGTTCCTTGACGAAGGCGATCACCTCGTTGATTTCGTCGATGCCGGCGAGGATTTGCTCCGCGTAACCAGCGACTGCATCGGGCCACTCGCGATCGAGCATCTGACGAATCAAACGCTCGGCGATGCCCGAGTTCACGGCACCGGCGGCCGGAACGATCTGGAGCTGAGAGGTGCCCTCGTAGATGGGGGTGATTCGGGCATCGCGATACAACCTCTCGAGGGGATACTCGCGCATGTAGCCGCTGCCCCCCATCACCGCGATGGCATCATCGGTAACGCGAACGCTCATTTCGGCGCAGTAGTATTTCGACATCGGCGTCAGCATTCCGGTGATGCGCTTCAGCAGCCGGGAGTCGTTCTTGGTCTTCTTCGCCTCTGCTTCGTCGGCGAACTCCCCCGCCTCCAGCTTGTGGGTCGCGCTCATGAACAGGTCGACCTGGAAGCTGGAGAAATAGACCAGCGCGCGCGCCGCGAGCAGATCGACGCGGGACTCGACGAGCATTTCCATGACAGCCGGAAAGCTGTCGATCGTGGTGCCGAACTGGCAACGCTGGTTGCCATACTCGCGTGCGACACGGTAGGCAGCCTCGGCAATGCCGCAGGCCTGTGCGGCGACGCCGATGCGGGCGCCATACATCAAGGCCATCACGTACTTCACCAAACCCTGCTGGCGCTCACCGACCAGTTTCGCGGGAGCATCCGTGAAGGCGAGCTCACAGGTGGGGCTGCCGTGGATTCCCATCTTCTCTTCGATCCGGACGACCTTCACCCACGGACCCGACTCAACGAGAAAGAGGCTGAGGCCGCGGCCACCTGGCGTATCGCGCTCGCTGCGGGCCAGGACCAGCAATACCTCGCCACAGCCGTTCGTGATGAATCGCTTGACACCGTCGAGGCGCCAGGTGCCATCTTCTTGCTCGACCGCTTCGACGTTGGCAGCTTGCAGATCACTGCCCGCCTCGGGCTCCGTCAGCACCATGGCGCCGGATTTGGCGCCACTCGCCATGTCGTAGAGGTACTCCTGCTTCAGATCCTCGTCGCCGAACTCGCTGATCGTCTCGCCGATGCCCTGCAGCCCATAGAGATTCATCAACGAGGCGTCGGCGCGGCTGATCAGATCATTGGTGATCGTAAGGAAGAGATTGGGGCAGTTCAGGCCACCGAACCGATACGGCAGGGTCGTCCCCATCATGCCGCTCTCGCTGATCAACTCCATGGCCTTCTGGGTGCCAGGGGCATAGCTGACCGTGCCGTCCTCATGCAGCGTGCAGCCGGTCTGGTCGGTCTCCTCTGCGGTAGGAGCAATTTCTTTCGCGGCGAGCTCGCCGAACTGGGTCAGCATCATCTCGTAGTTGTCGACTGCCTCATCCGCATCCCGAGGAGCGATGTCAAACTCGCCGGCAAAGCGAAAGTCTTCCTCCACGAGGCTCGCGAGGTGCCGCCAGTCGAAGTGGCGGAAAAGAAACCGGATATCTTCATTGTCGAGAAAGAAATTCTGCATGAGTATCAACCTGTGCTTGTGGTATGAACGCCAAACCGTACTGGTGCAATGACCGCCGATTTGCTCTGGCGCGCCGGGTATGAACGATGGTCGGCGCCGTATCGAGCTCGATGCCACGGCCGGCTTGAACAACTGGAATATGAAGGATAACTACCTCGGGAACGACGCCGGCCTGGAGCTCCGCTGAGGTAGAGCCTGGATATTAGCAGCCCTACCGGGCGATATCTGCCAGGGCGGGCACCTGAGATCGCATTCACCCCCGCCTCTCGGCTGTGCTCACGGGCAACTCCGTGGACCCGGGACCGCGACGGGGATCATCTGTTAATCTGGCCGGCGCTTGCCCCACCGGGCTCCGAGTCGGTGCCCGGATGAGCCTGGAGAGGCCGATGAAAGCTCCAAGATTCCTACCGCTGAAGACGTACCGCGAATATCCCATCGAAAAAATGGCGGAGCGCGCCGCCGGCTTCTATGCAGAGATCAAGCGCAGGCGCACCGTGCGAGACTTCTCCGACCGGCCGGTTCCTCTCGAGGTCATCGAGAACTGCCTGCGAGCCGCCGGCACCGCGCCCAGCGGCGCGAACCTCCAGCCCTGGCATTTTGTCGTCGTGACGGACCCGGAGGTGAAGCGCAGAATCCGCGAGGCAGCGGAGGAGGAGGAACGTCAGTTCTACTCCGAGAGGGCGCCGCAGGAATGGCTCGACGTGCTTGCGCCGCTGGGAACCGACGAACACAAACCGTTCCTCGAAGCTGCGCCCCACTTGATAGCGATTTTCTCCCAGAGCTACGGTGTTCTGCCCGACGGCAGCCACATGAAGCATTACTACGCGACTGAATCGACCGGCATCGCGACCGGCATTCTCATTACGGCGATTCATCATGCCGGTCTGGTGTCGCTGACACACACGCCTAGCCCTATGGGCTTTCTCAACGAGCTTCTCGGGCGTCCCGCGAACGAGCGACCGTTTCTACTGCTCGTCGTGGGCTACCCGGAAGACAATGCGGTTGTCCCGGACATCAGTCGAAAGACGTTGGAGGAGTTTGTTACCTTCAAGTGACCACTGAGTGGCCTCTGAAGAACACTCAGGCCTAGTCACGTCTTCTACATCAGCGAGATCAGGAAGGCGGGCGACAGGAGCAGAAGAACATGAGCGATACGCCGGACACTGGGGAACGGCGCGTGGCCCTGGTCACGGGTGCGTCGAGCGGTATCGGATACGAGCTTTGCAAGCTATTCGCCACCGATCGCACCGAGCTGGTACTCGTGGCTCGCGATATCGAGCGCCTTTCGAGAATCGCGGAAGAGTTGAGCACGTCGGCAGGTATCGAGGTCACGACGATGGGCATCGACCTGGCGGACCCGGCGAGCCCAAAGGAGGTGCTGCGCAGAACTCAGGAGGCCGGCCTCACGGTCGAGTATCTGGTGAACAACGCCGGCTTCGGCAACTTCGGTCTGTTTGTAGACACGGACCCTGAGTCGACCCTGAAGTTACTGCAGGTCAACATCCATGCGCTCACTCACCTGACGGCGCTGTATCTGCCGGGCATGGTCGAGCGCCGCAGCGGCCACATCATGAACGTCGCATCGACAGCAGCCTTCCAGCCGGGACCCCTGATGTCCACCTACTACGCCTCGAAGGCGTTCGTCTTGCACTTCTCCGAGGCCATCGCCGAGGAGCTCGAGGGCAAGGGTGTCAGCGTCACGGCACTGTGCCCGGGACCGACGGTCACGGAATTTCACCTGCGGGCCAACATGGAAACGTCCGGACTGGTGATCGACCGGAGGGCGATGACCGCCAAAGCAGTTGCCGAGATCGGGTATCAGGGAATGATGCGAGGCCGCACGCTCGTGATCCCAGGCCTCTCCAACAAGCTTCTGACCCTCGTCGTGCGCCTCGCGCCACGCAAAATGATCACCCGCTTCGTGCACCGCATGCAGGAAGACAGGGGCTAGCTCAGGCCCACGGTCGATCCAGGCCGGGAGCTAGGCTAGCGCTTGGGGTCGAGCGCTTCGATCTTGATTCGCCGCTGCTCTTCCAGAGGACGAGAGAAGTCGAAGCCGAGAACAGCGCCTTCCCAAGATCCGTACTGGGTATTCGGCAGGGTGATCCAGCGGGTCCCGAAGTACGAGGCATTCTGATCGGCGAAC
>CALAKE010000776.1 GCA_937922775.1 uncultured bacterium
AAAGCCGGTCTGGAGGTAGCGACAGGCTGGATACGTCTCCTCGCCGCTGGTCGCATCGGTGATCGCGATGAAGAACTGATCGTCGGGACTCGGCTCCGCCACCCAGGTCAGCAACACCAGGCGCAGATCCTCGCCGTGCAGACTGAAGGCCGCCTCGCCGTACCGCCAGGCCGGCCGCTCCCACCCACGCGTGTCGATCATGCGGATCTCCTCGGCTTCGTCGTAAGGCGTTACAGCGGCGGCTACCACGTACTCCGGGTCGGGAGGGAAGTACTCGAGACGGGTGAACTCCGCAAATGCGGGCGTGCTGAAATCAAGGGCTCTGACCACCGCACCGAGGGTTCCCAGGGAATCCGAATAGACGATGTACTGGCCGATGCGCGCCCGAGCACCGCGGTCGAATTCCATCTCGGAGAGCCGCAGCGCGGGCGCCCCGTCCACCCGCAGATCACCATCCAGGGCCCGGAGGAGGAAACCAACGGAGCCGTCGGCGGCCTCGCTGCGGAGAATCTCGGCGTGCAGCGGCGCGACACTGGGGCCGAGCAGGGAAAGATCAGCGGATCCGTCCGCGCCGATCGTCGTGCGCTCCCTGTCGAGGCGGGCAATGGCGACCACGGCAAGCGGGGAAAACTCTAGGCTGCCGAACTGCTCATCGCGCTCTGCCCGGCCCGCGAGAATCTCGGCCGCGTACTCTTCCGGATCGATCTCTTCGACCACGTAAGGCACCGTTGCTACGGTGTCGATGTCCTGCCGCGCACCCTCCCCTTCCGTACATGCCGCCAGCATCACGGTGAGAAGAAGTACCAGTGCCAGCAACCCACTCCAGACCTGGGATCTTCGAAGCATCTATCGTCTCGGGATGTCGTTGTGCCAGAAAAACGGCGGGAACGGAACCTGCTGCGGCCACACCTGATCAAGCGTCTCGGCATCGTACACCGCACCGTTCTTGACCACGTAGCGGATATCCACGGTGGTGGAGAGATCAGCCAGCGGGTTGCGGTTCAGGACGACGAGGTCGGCCAGCTTCCCGGGTTCGATCGTGCCGAGATCTTCTCCCATGCCGATGCCCTCGGCCCCCATCCGTGCTGCGACGACAAGAGCTTCGAACGGGGAGAGGCCCCCTTCCGCCATCGCCCACAATTCCCAGTGGTAACCGAGCCCTTGCTGTTCACCGTGCGCCCCGACCATGATGGTGCCGCCGGCCCTCATGATGTCCGCAGCACCTTTGGCAACCAGCGGAAAATGGTAGTCGTCCTCGAGCACGAGGCTGCGCCGACGCGCCTGGCGATCCACTCGGTCGTGCGGAGTAAACCGTCGCAGCTTCTGGTCGGCATGGATGTCGTAGCTCTGGCGATAGTAGTTCTGGCCGTCGGGGCCACCGAACGCCACCACCAGAGTCGGCGTATACGCGGTGCCGGCGCGCGCAACCAACTCGATCACGTCGCGATAGATCGGCACCACGGGAAGGGAGTGCTCGAAGCCCGTGTACCCGTCGAGCACCATGCTGAGGTCCTGCTTGAGCTCACCGCCTCCTTCGGCGGTGATACTGATTCCCACCTCGCGGGCCGCCTGTGCCAACCATTGACGCTGGATGCGTCGCGGCTGCAAGTACTCCTTCAGGAAGGTGGCCCCTTGTGCCTTGTAGCGACGTGCCAGCGCCAGAGCGTCTTCATAGGACTCGATGGTCGCTTCCCACGTCGTCATCGCCGCACCGGTGCTGGTGATGCGAGGCCCCGCAATCGCGCCCGCTTCAACCATTTCGGCGTAGGCGAAGACCTGATTGTTGGCATTGGAGGGATCACGGGTGGCAGTGACTCCGTAAGCCAGATTGGCGGCGTACGGCCAGACGCGGTCGGGAAAAACATCCGGGTTCGCCGACATGTGTGCGTGGGCATCAACGAAGCCCGGGACGATTGTCTTTCCCGAAACATCGATCACCGTCGCACCACGTGGGATGTCGATGCGATTGGTAGGGCCGACCTCGGCGATGCGGTCACCATCGATCAAGACAGTGCCGGGCTCGATAACTTGATCATCGACCAATGTGACGAGGCGTGCGCCGCGCAGAGCCACCATGCCCTCCGGCTTCGCGTGCGGCACCCTGAGCTCGACGGAAAAAGTCTCCGGTCGGGGCAGCGCTGACGACGTGTCCGCTTCGGTCGCCTCCTGCGCGGCGGCTTCTCCACCCTCTCGAGGAACCTGCGGACGACGGCTCCTGAGTTGCTCGACGGCGAGGCTCGAGAACGTGCCCGCAAAGCTCCATGTAATGGTTTGGCCGTCCTCGGTCCATGCAACGTTCCCGCCACCTTCGCGCGTCACTTGCCAGACGGGCACGGCGGCAGCGGTGGGGGTAATCGCCACGGGATCGCCCGTGGCCCGCGGCACTGCGGCGAGATAGACGTTTCCCTGGTGAGTGAAGAGCACTTGCGTACCGTCAGGGGAAACCGCAACCTCGACGCCGTAACCGCTGATGGTGGCGTGGCGTCTCTTGTCGACGCCGTCGGTGCGGATCGAAACGACGGTGCTCGGAGGAAACGATTCACCCGGACGATATTCACCGGTCTCGAGATAGTAGATGCGCCCGCCGTCGCCTGAGAACTTCGGCGCTACCCATGCGCCGGGTGCCGCTGTTATGACTGTCGACGGACCGCCCTCGGCGGATACCGTGCGGATCTCCTTGATGTCGCTCGAATCCTCCGACAACCAGCCACGTGCCGAACCCATCACATACGTCACGCTTTCACCGTCCGGCGAGAAGGAGGGGTTGGCGTAGTACCCCGCCGACTCACCCAGGGCAACCGGCGTACCACCCGTTGCGGGGATCTTCCAGATCTGCCCTCCTTCGGAGTCCGACCACGAGACGTACACGATCCACTGCCCGTCAGGGGAGAAAGCGGGCATGTACTCTCGATGCTCCGCACCGGTCAGTCGCCGCGGCGAACCACCCGGCAGATCTACCGCCCACAGCTTGCCGACCGCACTGAACACCACCTGGGATCCATCGGGCGAACGACGCATCCAGCGGAGTTGGCGAACCTGAAAGTCATCGCCATCGACCGAGAAGGGAAATGAAACCAGCGGCGCCAACTCTTGACGAACGGTTGCGTTGAAATTCACCGCGCGAACATCAGGCTCCCCCGCTTCATCCTCGATCCTCAGACGACGCAGCTTTCCACCCATGGTGAGAACCACCTCCTTGCTGTCAGGCGTGAAGCCATAGCCTGGCAAGAGGTCCTCGATGACGAAGCCTTCCTGGTTGTCACGGGTGATCGGATAGGCAAGCCAGCGCTCCTCACGAGTCTGGAGGTTGCGGGCACGTAGCCCGGTATTCGCGTCGTAGCGGGTGGCGTAGATGAGGTATCTGCCATCCGGTGTGACTCGTGGCGACAACCCTCCGCCGTACGCCGCCGTCAGAGTTTCCAGATCGCCGGTGTCACGGTTGATCCGACGAACTTGGAAGCGGCCCGGTGGGGCGTTGTAGCTGAAGCGCGCAGCGCTACTGGAAAAGTAGATGTATTTTCCGTCGGGCGAAAACGACGGGCTCGCGGCAACCGTCGCCACTCCTTCTCCCTTGGTAATCGGGATGCCACTGCCGCCGTCGATGTGAAACATCCATAGCTCGATCTTGCGACTCGCCCAGTTGCTGGGGTAGGCACCCCAGCGCCGGGCAACCAGATACTGGCCGTCCGGAGACCAAGAGGGTGAGCCGTACATCTGCTCCTTGGATTGGGTGATCGGGCGGGCACCCGAGCCATCGGCGTTCATGACCCAGATGTTGTCGGTGCCGTCGCGATCAGAGATGAACGCGATCTTCCTGCCGTCGGGCGAGTATCTAGGTTGAGTGTCCCAGGCCATACCTCGCGCGAGGAGATTCGCATCGCCCCCTTCGATGGGCAGCACGTAGAGATCCCCGAGGAGGTCGAAGACAACGCTACTGCCGTCCGGGGATACATCCGCGGACATCCAAGTGCCCTCGTCGGTAGTGAACTCGATCACCCTAGTGGGCTCGAGAATCAGGCTCGACCCGGGGTTCTGGGCGACGACCAGCGACGGCAGCAGCAGGATCAGTGATAGCCCGAGCACCACAGAGGTTCGTGAGGCCCGAGGTCGTCCCGTAGCACAGCGGCTTCTCATGGGCTGACTCGTTCCCTATGACAGAGGTCAGATCTCAGACTCCAGCCTGACCCGAGGCAAGACAAGTTTCACGCTCTGGCGCTCCCCAACAAACAGATAGACTACTGGCCCCGGCCTGCGTTTCTCAATGGTTCGCACCTGCCTGATCGCAGAGTCACAAGAGAATCACTTGGAGAACCTCGGGCTTGGCTCTGCCGGGAAGCAAGGTAAAGCAGGCCGAGCTCAGTTGACCTCGCCGGCCCATATTCCATACTCTCCCCGTGAGCATCGACGCCAGCCCACTACACCCATGACCGTGCCTCTCCAGGCAGCGGAATCCTCCGGAGGACCTCCCCCATGAGAATGCGCTCTTTCTGCTTTCTTCTTGCGGTTGTCTTGACGATGGCAATCGCCTGTGCCCCAGCCTCCAGCGAGGAGCCGGCCGACCTGGTGGTCCACAACGGCAAGGTGGTCACGGTCGACGAGGCCGTGCCGGAAGCCGAAGCCGTCGCTGCGAGGGCTGGCCGTATCGTCTTCGTCGGCAGCAGCGCCGAAGCCCAGGCGTTTATCGGCCCTGACACCGAGGTCATCGACCTCGATGGCAAGCTACTGATCCCGGGCTTCATGGAAGGACACGGCCACTTCATGGGCATTGGCAACGCAATGATGAACGTCAACCTCATGGGAACGACGTCCTATCAGGAGGTCATCGATCGGGTCGTCGCCGCAGCCGCCGACGCGGAACCCGGCGAGTGGATCATCGGGAGGGGCTGGCACCAGAGCAAATGGAACCCGATGCCCGATCGCACAGTGAGAGGATTCCAGACTCACCACGCTTTGAGCGAGGTCACGCCTGACAACCCGGTGTACCTGTCGCATGCCAGTGGTCATGCTTCGTTCGCCAACGCCCTCGCCATGGAGCTCGGTGGTATCGATCGCAACTCCCCTCAACCCGAGGGTGGGGAGATCATCAAGGATGAGAATGGAGATCCGACCGGTATCTTCGTCGAGCGAGCCGGCCGCGGCATCGGTCGCGCGCGGGCCGAGGCCGAGTCGAACCTGACCGAGGAGGACCGGCTGGCACGGCGCTGGCGGCAGCTCGAGCTCGCCGACCAGGAGGTGGTCAGCAACGGGATCACTAGTTTCCACGACGCCGGCTCTGGTGAGGGGACGATCGATTTCTTCAAGGAGGCCATCGATCAGGGCCGGCTGAACGTGCGCCTGTACGTCATGTTGAGTGGCGGCATCGACGGCAATGATCCCAACTGGCAGGAAGACTACGTCGAGACGCTCGGCCGAGTCCGGACGATCGGCTATGGGAACGACATGCTGACGGTCAGGTCCATCAAGATGATGATGGACGGTGCGCTCGGCCCGCGCGGCGCATGGTTGCTCGAGCCGTACGAGGACGATATTCACAACAGCGGCCACAACACTGGTTCCATCGAGGCGATGAATACGGTCGCCAACCTGGCCCTGGAGAATGACTATCAGCTCTGCATCCACGCAATCGGCGATCGTGGCAATCAGGAAGTCCTCAACATCTACCAACAGGCCTACGAGGCGCACCCCGAGGCGGCGACCGACGCTCGCTTTCGTGTCGAGCACTCACAGATCCTCGACGCAGAGGACATCCCCCGGTTTGCGGAGCTCGGCGTAGTCGCCTCGATGCAGGGAATCCACTGCACCTCGGATGCTCCCTATGTGCCGGCGAGGATCGGTGATGCACGTTCCGAGGAGGGGGCCTACGTGTGGCAGAAGTTGATGGACACGGGCGCCGTCGTCACCAACGGCACCGACGCGCCGGTGGAGGATGTCAGCCCCATAGCCTCCTACTACGCCACGGTCAGCCGCATGATGCCGAGCGGCGAGCGCTTCTATCCCGACCAGGCGATGAATCGCCTCGAGGCTCTCGAGTCCTACACTATCAATGTCGCCTATTCCGCCTTCGAGGAAAACCTCAAGGGTTCGGTCGAGGTGGGTAAGTTGGCTGACTTCGCCATCCTCTCGCAGGACATCCTGACGATCCCCGAGGAGCAAATCCCCGCCACCGAGGTGCTGTACACTATCGTTGGAGGAAAGGTCGTCTACGAGGCGCACTAGTCACATTCCAGGCATCGAACTCCCGGCCGAGCAGCCCGCCGCAGCAGAAGACCTCCGGGCGGGGGTTCGTGCACCGAGGACGGCCACGGGTCGGACAAGTAGGAAGTACTCCAGCGGATGACTCCGACATGATCGGCGAAACTGTTTCACACTACGAGATTCTCGAGAAGCTCGGTGAGGGCGGCGGCGGGGTCGTATACAAGGCACGCGACACCAAGCTCAATCGCGTCGTGGCGTTGAAATTCCTGCGCCCTCAGCTTCTCGGCAGCAAGGATGATAAGGACTTCCTCGTCCGAGAGGCGCAGGCAGCGGCGGCTCTCGATCATCCCAACATTTGTACGATCTACGAGATCGATGAAACCGACGGGCAGATTTTCATCTCAATGGCCTTCATCGAAGGCGTCAGCCTGAAGAAGAGGATCCAGTCTGAGCCATTCGACCTCGAGGAGGCGACTCACATCGCCATTCAAGTTGCTGAGGGCCTCGAGGAGGCGCACAGGAAGGGAATTGTCCACCGCGACATCAAAAGCGCCAACATCATGGTTACCGACAAGGGCCTGACGAAGATCACCGACTTCGGGCTGGCCCTGCTGGCGGAAGACGCCGAGGTAACCAGTACCGAGAAGATCATCGGTACCCCGTCGTATATGTCGCCCGAGCAGGCGCGCGGAGACTCTGTGGACCAGAGAGCCGATGTCTGGGCCTGGGGAGTTGTCTTCTACGAGATGCTCGCGGGCATGCTGCCCTTCCGGGGCGAGCGTCCGGCGGCGCTGATCTACTCGATTCTGAACGATGAGCCAACCTCTCTGTCGCAGGTCAACGCCAAAGTACCGGTCGAGCTCGAATGGGTTGTCAACCAAGCGCTGGCGAAGCCGGTTGAGGACCGTTATCAGGACTTCGCGGAGGTGCTCGCCCTACTGCAGTCGCCCTCCTCGGGCTTGGAATTCGACTCGGCTACCCGCAGATTGTTCATTACCCCTCCACAGCCATCTATCGCCGTGCTCGCCTTTGAGGACATGAGCCCGGGCAAGGACCAGGAGTACTTCTGCGACGGCATCGCCGAAGAGGTCATCAACAACTTGGCGCATGTGGGGGGATTGCGTGTCGCCTCCCGCACATCATCCTTCTCGTATAAGGGGCGGCGCGAGGACATTCGCGAGATCGGCAGGAAGCTCGGCGTTCGGACTGTGTTGGAGGGCAGCGTACGTAAGGCGGACAACAAGTTGCGCATCAACACCCAGCTCATCAATGTCGCCGACGGCTGTCATCTGTGGTCTGAGCAGTATGACCGAGAGCTCGAGGATGTCTTCGCGATTCAGGAAGAGATCGCCAGTCGCATTGCGCAGACGCTGAAGGTAGAGCTCACCGAAGAAGAGAGGCAGGTCCTCGAGAAGGCGCCAACCCAAAGCATCGCGGCATACGAGCTTTATCTGCGTGGGCGGCAGTACTTCTACCGGTCGAAGCGCGACAGTATCGACTACGCGTTGGGGATGTTCGCGCGCGCGATCGAGGAGGACCCGGAGTATGCCCTCGCGTACGCCGGCATTGCGGATTGTCGCTCCTTCCTCTGCATGTACTTCGGGGGTGGTCAGAGCGATCTGGAGGAGGCCAACGAAGCCAGCAGCAAGGCCCTCGAGCTCGACCCGGATCTGGCTGAGGCACATGCAGCTCGCGGCCTGGCCGAATCACTGAGCAAGTCGTACGAAGAGGCAGAGAAGGAGTTCGAGGCTGCGATCAAGCTCAATCCGAACCTCTACGAGGCGCACTACTTCTACGCGCGTACTTGTTTCGTGCAAGGGAAGCACGAGGAAGCAACGCGTCACTACCGAGCGGCTCATCGTGTGAATCCCGACGAATACCAAGCCGCCTCGTTGTTGGGCTTCACCTACAAGACGATGGGGGAAGCGGAGAAGATGGAGCGTGCCTATCGGCGCTCCCTGACCAAAATCGAACGGCACCTCGAGCTCAACCCCGACGATGTCCGCGCCACCTACCTCGGTGCGGAGGCACTGCTCAAGCTGAACGAGCGTGAGAAGGCCATGGAGTGGGTGAAGCGAGTTCTCGCAAAAGAGCGCGACGACCCCTACACGCTCTACGGAATATCCTGCATCTACGCACAGATCGGCGAAATCGAGGAAGGTATGTACTACCTCGAGCGCGCCGTGCAGATGGGCTTCCACCACAAGGAATGGATGCAGCACGACAGCGATCTGGACTCGCTGCGTGAGCACGCACGCTATCCGGCCCTGGTGAAACGGCTCGAGGAACGCTAGGTCGCGCTCGTCAACAGATCGTGGAACACACGACCTGAGTGCCTCACCGAGTCCCGCCACCCTCGACTTTTGCTCCCGACCGATCGTCCAAAGGGTAGACATCCCTCAATGCTGCGGGAACGGCGGCAGCGCTGGTACGGATTTCGTTGACCAGGGACTGGGTACAGGATCCCATGGCAGGACAACGCAGCCGTGCTGGCCTGCCTCCGCGCCCGCCTTCGCCTTCTCCTGCATTCTTGGCCATCTGCCAGGACTCCACCGCCAAGAAGTGAGAAATGCAGGCCAGCTTACCCACACCGGCTCGCGCCCATGAGTGGAAAGCGGCTACACTAGGCGGCCCGCAGGCAACCCGATTCCAACCGAAACTATTTCAAATACAGAAGACGGGTGAAGAAGTCGATGGATCCGGAACAACTGAAGTCGCTCATTGAAGCTCGTATACCCGACGCCCAAGTCATGGTACGTGACCTCCGCGGCACGGGCGACCACTTTCGAGTCGAGGTGACGTCACCCTCATTCGAGGGGATGAGCCTCATCAAGCAACACCAGCTGGTATACGCGGCGGTTGGGGAAGAACTGACTAACGCCGTGCACGCGCTGTCCATTCATACCGCAACGCCCCAGGAGTAGTCGATGATGTCGCAAGCGCTCAAGCAGGAAATCGAACAGGAAATCGCCGGCAGCCCGGTGCACCTCTACATCAAGGGAACACCCGAGATACCGCAGTGTGGATTTTCAAAGGCCGTCTGCGAGGCCTTCATGTTTCTCGACGTACCCTTCACGACGACCAAC
This sequence comes from uncultured bacterium, assembly GCA_937922775.1. Taxonomy (GTDB): domain Bacteria; phylum Acidobacteriota; class UBA890; order UBA890; family UBA890; genus CALAKE01. The sequence goes on from CALAKE010000776.1 coordinate 9,282, forward strand.
GTGCTCCTCGACCTCGACAACTATCGCAGCGCGCTGCACGAGGTTTCGCAGTGGCCCACGATTCCTCAAGTGTTCGTTGGCGGTGAGTTCATCGGCGGATGCGACATCGTTCTCGAGATGATGCGCAGCGGGGACCTGCAGAAGATGGTGGAAGGGATCGCCGGCAGCGCAGTTCAATAGACTGCCAGCCCGGGAAGCGAACTGTGCGCCACGCGGGAACGAGTCCGTTCGCTCCCTCCCGCCTGGAGCGCCATGTACCTGGGAACCCTAGTTTCTCCGCCTCAATCGCCATAGGCTAGAGGTTGAAGGCGTTGCGGAGTCCTGGTTAAGACTCTTGGGGACCAGGGGGCCTGTGCGCATGCGTGTTCTCGTTGTTGATGACGAGCCGCTGGTTTGTGACCTTCTCGGAGAGTTTCTGGCTCGGCGCGGGCACGACGTCAGCACCGCAGCCGATGGGGAAGAAGCCCTGCTAGCACTCCAGGCTGAGGCATCTGACCTCATGTTTCTGGACCTCTACATGCCGAGGCTCGACGGCCTTGGTGTGCTCAGAGGGATTCGAGAACAGGGACTGCCAGTCGGAACCATTTGGACGATGACCGGCATGGGGGATCACGCTACCGCCAAGGAGAGCCTGGAGCTCGGGGCGGCGGATTTTCTCTCAAAGCCCGTGGATTTGAAGCATCTCGACTGGCGATTAGATCTCGAGACTCGACGCAGAATCTAGAGATCTCCGAGTCGAGCTCTCCTCCGCAAGGCGGTGCACGCCATCGCCTTGCACCCCCGAGACCGCACCGGACCTCTGCCTGGTCGGCGTGATAGACTGCGGCGCCGTCGGACCTTGTGGGCCCTGACAGACCACGATTATCTGAGTATGAAAGAGACCACTCGAGACTCGGCTCCGAAAAGGGAGAAGGCTTTCCAGGATCTCGACGACGATCGGCAATCGGTTTCCGGCAAGGCCCTGTGGGGCAACCTGGTCGGAAAGCTGAGGTGGCCTACCTGGACTGGCTTGGCAGCGACATGGACACCGGTGCCGCGGGCACTCCTGGGGGCTGCCAGCAAGTTCAGCAGTGACGGCTGTTTCAATCACGCCGCCGCGATATCGTACTTTGCGCTCCTGTCAGTGGCGCCGTTCCTCAGCCTTCTGGCATCGGCTCTGGGGTACCTACTCGGCTCCTCTGAAGAGGGGATCGAGGCGGCGATGGAGCGTTTCCACACGCTAGTCCCCGAACTGGGCCCGCAAGTAACCGCAGTGGCAGGAACCGTCATAGCGCATAGCCGCTCTATCGGGCTGGCGTCATTGGCTGTAACGCTGTGGGTCGCCAGCTTCGTATTCATATCGATTCAGATCGCCGTTGGGCAGATATTCAGGCAGACGCCGGCCCATCGCAGTTGGCGCCGTATCGCTCTGAGCACGCTCTGGGAGACAGCCAAGCCGTTCCTGCTGTTTCTTGTCTCGACTACTCTTCTGATTCTGGCCTTCGCAGCCAAGAACATCGTCACGGTAGTGAGGTCCACAGCGCCCGAAAGAGCTCGCGC
>CALAKE010000777.1 GCA_937922775.1 uncultured bacterium
TGCTTGGTAGGGGCTCGGGTGGCCGCTGCCCTAGGTGTGGGGCCCGGGGACTCGATCATCTCTTCGCCGGAAAGCGTCTTCGATATCGCCGGCGTCTACCCGCTCAAGATGCCGGTCGCCGGCGTGCTGGCGTTTGCCGACAGCCCAGACGACGACGCCATCTTTGTCGATATCAAGACCGCGTGGGTCATCGAGGGGCTAGGGCACGGACACATGGATATGACCACGAGCGAGGCTCAGGCCGGAGTGCTCGCCGTGGAGGAGGGCAACGTCGTCGCCAACGCCTCGGTGATGATGTACAACGAGATCACACCGGACAACATCGACTCCTACCATTTCCACGGCGACCTGTCGGAGTTTCCGGTGACGGCGGTGCTTGTCGTGCCGCCCGACCAGAGGAGCTCGACCCTTCTGCAGGGACGCTACCAGTCGGCTGAGGACGTGGCCCAGATCGTACGACCGTCCGGGGTTATGGATGAGCTTCTCGAGACGATTCTCACGGTGCAGCGTTTTGTTGTCGCCGGGGCCGTGATTCTAGGGCTCGCCACTTTAGCCTCCGCATCGCTGGTATTTTTGCTGTCGCTGCGATTGCGGCGACGCGAAATCGAAACGCTGTTCAAGATCGGCGGCTCGCGCGCGAGCGTGGGCTTGGTGATGGCATCGGAAATCGTATTTGTAATTGTCGGGGGCGTCGCCATGGCAGCGCTCCTCACTCTGGTTACACAGCAGTTCGGCGCGGTGGTCATTCGCGCCCTGATCAGGATGTAGGGCGAGATCAAGCGCGAGCCAGAATTTAGAGGAGGAGGAAAATGGCAAGGACTTTGATAGCGGCCTTGGCGATCGTTGGGGTTGCCTGCGGCGGGGGCCCTGCCGATGACGCAGGGGAGGCTGTGCACGCCGGCGAGACAGGAGAGCTTCTCGTCTACACGGTGAACTATCCCCTGCAATTCTTCGCCGAGCGCATCGGAGGAGATGCGGTTCGGGTGGAATTCCCGGCGCCGGCCGATGGAGATCCCGCCTACTGGCGTCCCGATCACCAGGAGATCTCGGCCTATCAGGAGGCGGACCTGGTCCTGCTGAACGGCGCCTACTACGCCAAGTGGGTGGAGATGGCGCCGCTGCCGCCCTCGAAGCTCTTCGATACCTCTGCGGGCTTTGCCGATCACTACATCGAGGGCGAAACCTACACGCACAGCCACGGTCCGGGCGGCGATCACGAGCACGGCGAGCTCGCCTTCACTACATGGCTGGACCCAACCCTCGCCGTTGAGCAGGCGAGAGCGATCAAGAATGCTCTGTCGGCGGCACGCCCGGAGGATGCAGGCAGCTTCGACGAGCGGTTCCTCGCTCTCGAAAGCGATCTGAGTGAGCTCGACGGACAGATCCTTCGGCTGGCCGAAGGGCAGACCGAAATGCCGCTCCTGGGCTCGCACCCGGTTTACCAGTACTTGGCGCGGCGCTACGCACTGAACCTGTTGAGTGTCCATTTCGAGCCTGACGAGATGCCCGACGAGGAGGCCTGGCAGGGGCTTGCGCACATCCTCGAGGACCATCCGGCCCAGTGGATGCTGTGGGAAGGTGAGCCGCTGGCTGAGATTGCGGACCGACTACGAGAAATGGGCATCGAGAGCGTCGTCTTCGATCCCTGCGGCAACCGGCCGGAGGCGGGCGACTACCTCTCGATCATGCGGCAGAATGCCGCCAACCTCGGGGCCATCTTCGCGCCGGGCGGCTAGTTCTTCCGACCTGGGCTGAGCCGTTACGCGTGGCGCGTCCCCGAGCACTGCTCTCGCGTCGCGCTCCCGCGCTGTCTGCGGCCGGCCTCACTCGATCTGGACGTTGACCCCGATCAGCTTCCAATCCCCTTCCTCGAGGACGAAGCTCAACTTGAATCTGACAACTGACGGCTGCGTCGGGTACGCTCCTTCGAGGCGCAACACGTCGTTCTCGTCCAGGTAGGGCTTGGTGGCGAATGACGGCTGCAGCTTGCCGACCGGCGTGAGGTCGATCTCGTTCTCGATGAAGGCTCCGAAGATCTCGGTGAGCTCTTCCTCCGTGATCTGGTCCCGCCAGATTCGAGATATTCCGGCGTAGAAGGCCGAGAAATCTCCGGCATTCACGGCAGTGGCAAATCGCATCATCGACCGGTTCACGATGTCCTCGAGATTCGTTTCTGCCAGCGCACGCTCCGCGTCGTCCGCAGAGGTCGACAGTGGCATAACATTCAGGTCGATGCCGAAGAGCTTCCACGTCGTGCCTTCGAACAGGTACTTGAGCTCGAACGGTACCGAGTACGGCGCGACGGCGTAACGTCCCCTGACCACGAGCAAGCCGCTGTCATTGATGGCCGGAGCCTCCGAGTACTCGGGCTCGTGACCCTCGAGCACGGTCAGGTCGATGCCTTGATCCGAAAATTGCTTGAAGGCGGCTGCAAACCCTTCGGGACTGAACTGCCGCTGAAAGTCGACGGCGCATTTGGCGTGGAAGCCGGTGAAGTCCCGTGCATTGACCGCCTTCGCGAAATCGAGCAGGGACTCTCCTACCAACCGCGCAACCTCCGACTCAGGGGGCAGCTTCCCCGTCGAGGGGTGGGATGACGGAATCGGTTCGACCCGCATGTCGATACCCACCAACTTCCATCTCTGTGACTCATGCACGTACTGGAGCGAGAAATCAGTCGCGTGGGGATAGATCTCGTAGGTGCCTTCTACAACAAGCCAACCGTCAGCGTCGAGGAAAGGCGGTTGTGAGAAGACAGGCTCCTCGACCTCAACACCGGTCAAGTCAATATTCTGATCGACAAAGGACCGGAAACTGGCCTTCATTTCTTGTGCAGTGATCTCGCTCTTCAACTGCTTCGACATGCGGCTGTGGAAGAGAGTGAAGTCCCCATCCTTCACGGCGACCGCGAAATCCATCAGCGTCTCTCGCACGATCTTCTTGACGCTCTCCTCGTTCGGGAGAAGGGCCTGATGGCCATACACGAGCGGCGGCGCCGCGATAGAGCAGAACAGGGCGGCCACGATGATTCTGACCAGGCACAGGCGGACGATGGGATACCTCCGGGTATTCGAGATCTTCTTCACGGTCGCCTGACTCCAGATATCCAAATGCTGATTCCCTTCCTGTGCGCGATGAGTACCCACTGCGGCGGACCGCAGTAAACCACTCGGACCACCCTCGCATCTACCTGGGATGAGGGGGAACCTGTGCGAACAGTCCGGTTGGCGACCGGGCTTCGTCCCACCGGGTGCTATAAGAGGGAACTTCTGCCTCGTTCGATCCGTAGAGCCACCTACCAGGCGCTGCCCCGTTCGAGGCAGCGTGAATCTACTGGAACTCGCTACTGAGAAATCCGATGCAAAATCTGATTCAGGACATCCGTTACGCCGTACGTACCCTCCTCCAAAATCCTGTGTTTGCCTTCGTTGCGGTCCTCACGTTGGCCTTGGGAATTGGCGCGAACAGCGCGATCTTCAGCGTCGTGAACAGCGTGGTCATCGCGCCGCTGCCCTATGAGGAGCCCGGGCGTCTGATGTATGTCACCAGCGCGTTCCCGACCCTCGATTTCGACCAATTCTGGATGTCACAGCCCGAGTACATGGAGTACCGCGAGCTGAACCGGTCGTTCGAGGACATGGGGGCGTACACCACGGGCGAGGTGAGCCTGACAGGCGGTGAGTCTCCCATTCGTGTAAATGCCGGCTTCACGACGCACAGCTTCCTGGCGACGTTGGGCGTGGACGCCGCGCGTGGGCGCTACTACACGGCAGAAGAAGACACACCAGAAGGTGACGCGGTCGCGGCCGTGGGGTGGGAGCTCTGGCAGCGGGCGTTCGGGGGGCGCGAGGATCTTGTCGGGAGCACGATCGAGGTGGACGGCACGCCGCGCACCGTGGTGGGAATCATGCCGCCATACTTCGACATTCTCGACAACGACGCCGAGGTGTGGGTGCCGCTCGGCCTCGATCCAGTGAACCGGCGTCCTCGCGGTAACCACTTCCTGTACACCGCAGGACGACTGCTCCCTGGTGTTTCCCAGGACCAGGCCGAGGCCGAGCTCGAAACATTGCTGGCGACCTGGCGAGAGCGAGTCCCGGAAGGCCACGTTCCGAGCACCGACAACCATCGCCTCCAGATGGAGCCCCTCCAGGAGGAGGCAATTGGAGAAGTCCGGCCGGTGATGCTCATGCTGGGGGGAGTGGTCTTGTTCGTGTTGCTGATCGGCTGCGCCAACGTGGCCAACCTTCTCCTGGCCCGTGGTGAGTCGCGTCAGAAGGAAATCGCCATCCGTACGGCAATCGGGGCGGGGCGAGGCCGCTTGATGCGACAGTTTCTCACCGAGAGCATCTTGCTGGCCCTGATCGGGGGGGTCGCCGGTCTGGTGCTCGGTAATTGGGGTGTGAGCGCCCTGCTGGCGGCGAGCCCCGACAGCATCCCGCGTATTTCTGAGGTAGGTGTCGATTCCCAGGTGATGCTTTTCACCCTCGGTGTCTCGATAGTGACAGGTCTATTGTTCGGCCTGGCTCCGATGATGAACCTGACGGCCCATAATCTGAATTCAGCTCTGCGGGAGGGCGGTGAGCGCGCCACTGCCGGATCCGCTCGCCATCGCCTGCGGCGCCTGCTGGTCGTAGCAGAAATCGCGATGGCGGTCGTGCTGGTGATTTGCGCCGGCCTGATGCTGCGCAGCTTCGCCTCCCTCCAGGATGTCGACCCCGGTTTCGAGGCCGAGGGCCTGATGACCTTCCGGCTCTTCCTGCCTCCCACTACTTACCCTGACGCACAATCGCAGATGGCTTTTTTCAACCAGCTCGTCGAACGGCTCCAGGCGGTGCCAGGGGTGGCATCGGCGGCAGCGATGAACGGTCTGCCGCCACTGCGCGCCGTCAACGCCAATGACACCGAGTTCGAAGGCCTCGAGCGCACCGAAGATGGTCCCCCTCACAACGTCGACTACTGGCAGTTCGTCACCGATGACTATTTCGACACAATGCGGATTCCCATCGTTGAAGGGCGCGCCTTCTCCGTTCAAGACATGAGCACCGACGGTATGCCCGTGGCGCTCGTGAACGAAACCATGGCAAAGACGTTCTGGCCTGACGAGAGCCCCCTTGGCCGCCGCGTCAAACCGCCGGGTGATGAGAACCCCTGGCTCACGATTGTCGGCATCGTCAAGGACGTCAAACAGGGCGGGCTCGAGAACGATACTGGGACCGAGCTCTATTTCTTCGTTCCTCAGGTCGCACTCGTCGGCTACTTCCCGCGCACGATGCAGGTTGTGTTGCGGACTGACGTGCCCCCAGCCACCTTGGCAGGCACCGTCCGCGAGACGGTCTGGTCGCTCGACGGCGGCTTGCCGCTCTCCGATCAGCAGACGATGGGGGACGTCCTGTATGGATCCGTGGCGCGCCCGCGCTTCGTCACCCTGCTGCTGACGATCTTCGCTGCCGTTGCCCTTGCGCTGGCAGCCGTGGGTACCTACGGAGTCATGTCCTACTCAGTGGCCGAGCGGGGCCACGAGATCGGCATTCGTATGGCGCTCGGCGCCGACCCGGGCGGCGTTCTGTCCCTGGTGCTTTCCGAAGGCATCCGGCTTGCCGTCATGGGAGTGGCTGTCGGTCTAGCAGCGGCATTCGCGCTGACTCGCTTCATGTCGTCGTTTCTGTACGAAGTGAACAGCACTGATCTGATCACGTTCGTGGCCGTGCCGGTGATCCTGGTCTTGGTGGCCGCCCTCGCCGTGTTCATCCCCGCGCGCCGGGCAACGCGCGTCGACCCGATTGTAGTCCTGCGGGCCTAGCCACCCACCAGCCTGGCGACCCTGCGAAGCCGCCCAAGCCCTCGTCACACGCCGCTACTGGAGAACCGGACGATCTCCGTCGGTACCTGAACGCAAATAATATCGGCCATAATGCAATATATAGTTGACATAATGGTGGGTATGCCGTACATTCAGGTCGGTGCTACAACCTGGAGGGAAGGTCGATGGAAGAAGTGGCAATCGACAACAAGCTCAAGCTGGCGCGGGTGGAAAACGACCTGACCCAGTCCCAACTGGCGGACCTGGTAGGTGTCACTCGCCAGACGATCGGGCTGATCGAGGCCGGCAAGTACAACCCGACTCTGAAGCTCTGCCTGATGCTCGCTCGAGCAACCCGCAAGAGCCTGGATGAGCTGTTCTGGATCAAGGGAGAACGCTGATGTTTCAAGAAATGTTCGCGGGTGACGAAAGGTCACATCAGATCAACGGGATGATCGCGCAGGTCTTTCTGGGGCTGACCCAGATCTTCCTCGCGGCCATCCTTTTCTATCGTCTGTACGTCCTCGGCCAGCCGGATGCACAGCTCAACGACCTGCGGTTGCTTCTTGCCTTCTCGATCTTCGGCTACATAGCGGCCCGGTTGTTCTTCGGCGGCATTCTGCCCGAGCTTTCCTGGAAGCCGGCGCTGATTGCCTACGCGGCCTTGGCCGGGTTGATCACGGTGGTCTGCCTGCTCATCTATGGCTGGCCGGCACCAGCTGACTGGGCCGTTACTTGGCTGCCGGCACTGCTCGGCCCCGCAATTATCGTCGGGCTTTACGCCCTTGTTGCCTACCTCGGGAAGCGGCGGGTGGAAAGGGAGATCTCCGACTAGCACCGCCTTTCAACCCGTCCTCAGACAGCCGGCCGGCCGTCTCCACGCAAAGGGGAGCAGCATCGGAGACGCGGCCGGCTGTCCGTATTCGAGGACGAAGTCCGGGGTCTGCGCGCACCCAGAGCAGGACGAGATAAGCAGGCTACGACGCCAGTGGATTTCGAACGCGTATGCTACTGAACTTCTTGAAATCGGCGTCGTTCGTGTAGAGCAGGGGAACGTCGTGTTCGAGCATCAGCGCTACGAGATGAGCGTCGGGCACGAGGTTGCCGCGCACAGGGAGCTCCCTGCTGACTTCACGGTAGCAGTCCCAGAACCGCTCTCCCTCGGACAGCACTCGAACCTGCGGCAAACCGAGAAGTGTCTCGACGTTCTTCAGGGCGCTCGCGGGAGAGAGAGGTTTGGCGAAGATGCGTGAGTGAGTCGATATGCGCACATACGCCATCAGCGTTGGCCAACCGAAACAGATAATCTCTCGCCCCGCGACGCGGCTCTTCAGGAACTCCTCCGCGGTATCGTGATGTGGACTCCCGAGGTCGGAGGCGTAGAGCAGCACGTTGGCGTCTATGGCCACGCTCATTCTTCAGGCCCATCGAGTGCGGCGTAGAGTGATTCCTTGTCGGCAATGTCAATCAGCGGCTCCATCTCTTCGGCGATCCACTCAAACGCCGGAGGATCTGGCTCCTTCCCGCGTCCAGCCATCGCCTCGGCGAGGAGGTCGGAGACGATTCTGCCCAGAGGCTTCTTCTCTCGCCGTTGAATGCGCTTCAGGTCCCGGAGTATGGGTGTGTCGATGTTCAATGTGGTTCTTGCCATGATGTCTGATGCTACACCAAGATGCATCAGATGCTCCACTTGCTTGTTCAATGCCTTCCTTCACCAAGTAGACGGCCACCTCCCGCCTGTTTCCCGGCGGAGGCCTGCACATGCCCGTGGGCCCTGCCCCAGGCAGTTTGTTATCGGGCGCAACCTTGGGCATCATGATCTCAGGCGGCGGCCTTGAAATGCCCATTCCCGAAAGATGCCCGGCACCAAGCCGTACCGTTTGAGGGGACGGCAGGCCGCCGGACGACGTCGGACAATACCGGCCACCAGCGGCGAGAAACACCGGGTGGCGGCGACGAACAACACGAAATAGAGGGTTTCCATGGAACGGATCGTCGAGTGTGTGCCCAACTTCTCCGAGGGACGGGACGAAGCCCTCATCAAGGACATTACAGACGTCATCGAATCGGTGTCGGGGATCACTTTGGTCGATGTCGATCCAGGAGCGGACACCAACCGGACTGTGGTCACCTTCGTGGGTTCCCCGGAGGTTATCGGCGAGGCCGCCTTCCTCGCCGTCAAACGCGCGTCCGAGCTCATCGACATGCGCCAGCACAAGGGAGCCCACCCACGCTTCGGCGCCACGGACGTGTGCCCCTTCGTGCCGGTATCGGGCGTCACCATGGAAGACTGCGCCGAGATTGCGCGCCAGGTGGGCAAGCGCATTGGTGACGAGCTCGGTATCCCCGTTTACCTGTACGAGCACGCCGCGAGCAGCCCTGGCCGCCAGAACCTGGCGAAGGTCCGCGCCGGCGAGTACGAGGCACTACCCGAGCGACTCGCTGACCCCGAGTGGAAGCCCGACTTTGGCCCGGCGGAGTTCAACGCCGGTGCCGGTGCCACGGCGGTCGGAGCGCGTGAGTTTCTGATTGCCTACAACATCAACCTCAACACCTCGGACCGCCGCTACGCCACAGAGATCGCCTACGAGCTCAGAGAGCGCGGCCGCTGGAAGCGCGCAGGTAATACGGAGCCGTTCTATTACAAGGGCGATGTGGTCAAGTTCCCCGAGGACGGCACCTATCCGTGCGGCATGTGCGACGTCGTCGGCGAGTCGTTCGATGAGCTCGCCGAGCACTACAGCGAGGCTCACGGCGGCGACCTGAGGGAGCGCTACAAGTTCATCGGCATCGACCCCGAGAACCCGAGCGGACCGGTCTTCAAGGACGGACAGTTCAAGGAAATGAAGGGCATGGGCTGGGTGATCGAGGATTACAACCGCGCCCAGGTCACCATGAACCTGACCAACTACAAGATCTCCGCGCCCCATATCGTGCTCGAGGCGGCACGCGAGGAGGCCCGGAAGCGCGGCATCGTGATCACAGGGTCGGAGATCGTCGGCGTGATCCCCTACGAGGCATTTCACGAGGCGGCGGTCTATTACCTGCGGCGCATGCGCAAGTCGACGGGTCTCCCGATTGCCGATCTCATGGAGACGGCCGTCCAGTCGATGGGTCTGAGGGAAGTCGGTGACTTCGTTTCCGAGGAGCGTGTCCTCGGCATGCCGAAGCTCGAAGGGCCTCTGGTGTTTCGACCGACCTTCGATTTTGTCGATGAGGTTTCGCGCGATACCGCGTCGCCGGGAGGTGGCTCGGTGGCGGCACTGGCTGGTGCCCTAGGTGGCGCGCTAGCTGCCATGGTGGCGAACCTTTGCGCCGGCAAGGGTGAGTTCGACGACCAGTACGAACTGCTGTGCTCGATCGCCGAGCGTGGCCAGATGATCAAGGACGCTCTCATACGTGGGGTCGACGATGACACCAAGGCTTTCGACTCGGTGATCGACGCGATGCGTATGGCGAAGGACACCGCAGAGGAGCGCGAGGTGCGCGCCGAGGCGATGCGTGAAGGCTACAAGTCAGCCACACGCGTTCCCTTGTCGAACGTCGAGCTGTGCCGTGATGCGCTCAGACTGTGCAATGAAATGGCGCCGATCGCCGATCCACAGATGATCAGCGACGTCGGTGCAGGCGCGCTGCTGGCCAACGCTGGCGCCCAGGCGGCCGCATACAACGTACGCATCAACCTTCCGCACACCAAGGACGACGCCTTCAACGCGAAGATGCGCGAGGACGTCGGAGCGCTTCTCGAAGAGTGTGCCGAGCTTGCTGCCACAGTCGCCGAGGAAGTCGAGAAGCGTTTAGAGGGCTAGTCGCTGCGACGACTCGCTACGGAGTGATGCCCGATGTCTGGAAACACTTGCTTCATCGGTTGCCTGGCCTTGATGATGCCGCGCTTTGCGATCATCCTCGTCTGGCTGTTCAGTGACTACCTCGGCCGTGCCTACGAGACCCTCCTGTGGCCGTTTCTAGGGTTCTTTTTCATGCCGGTCACGACTCTCGCGTACGCGTGGGCGATCAACACGAACGCTACGGTTGCGGGGATCTACCTGGTCGTGGTCGTTGTTGCTGTGCTGATGGACCTGGGTCTGATCGGCGGCGGCGCCAACAAGAGCCGGCGCGACGGCTAGCCAGGGATTTGCGTCCGATCGAGGGCGCGCTCCCCCCGGGTGGGTTGCTCGGTGCTTCGCTAGAGCACCCGGAAGAGATGGCTATCCCGCAACGCCTTATCGAACGTCAGCGTCTCCGCGCAGCCGGCCTGGGCGCCGACTCTGCCGACTAGGTAGTCAGAGAAATCGGCCTTGCCATCGGAGTAGTCGCCGAAGGCCAGCCATGCCGCCTCCTTGTTCTCGAACTCGAGTTGCACACTACGCAGGATGCTGTCGAGCACCTTATGGATCCTGTGCCGGGAATAGCCATAGGCGTCTTCAAGTACCCAGACGAGCTCGCAGAGCACGACGTTCGTCACGAAGAGAGCTGCCCCTCGATCGGCGGCCCGCTCGATTTCCGAGGTTGCTCTGTGGGACTGGGGCGGGTCGTCCTGAGTCAGGTATCGAATGAGGACGTTGGTGTCGAGCCCGACCGTTGTCATTCTCGAGCCTTGGTCTTTCGACCGGCCTGCTGGGCAGGCCGACGCTCTCTACGGGAGCGCTCACGGCCTGATGACTTCCCCGTGGCACGATCCCTGACAACATGATTCATATCTGCGAGGGAGACTGTCCTGCGACCAGGCTCGTGGAGCAGACCCTTGAGGTCTCGCACATCAACCACCGCCGGCCGGATCACCACTTCGCCATCGTCACCGATGATGAAGTCAATGCGATCGCCGGCGTTCAGGTGGAGGTGATCCCGGATTGCCTTTGGCACGACCAACTGTCCCTTGGTGCTGAGCTTTGCGGTGAGCATCGTTCCCGGCCGAGAGCTGAAGTGATGTCTTACTATAGAGCTAGTATCTTACATTCAAGTAAGGCATAGCTAGACGCAACCTCGCCCTGAACGCCCTAGGCCCGTCGGCATCCACAAGAACACTGGATGGCCACGCCCGCCCCGGCTCCTGCAAGAGGGACCGCATCTTCACCTAGCGCGGGCCCGGTGGCAGGTTCTCCTTCAGATAGCGCGTCATCAGCTCGTGCAGGTGTCGCGTAGTGTTGCGACCCTCGTAGATGCCATGCGAGCGATTCGGGTACGCCATCATTGTGAACGGCAGATTATTCTCGATGAGCACGTTGATGAGCCGCTCGGTGCCCTGGTAGTGAACGTTGTCGTCGCCCGTGCCGTGCACGATCAGCAGGTTCCCCTGGAGATTGGCCGCATAGCTAATGGGAGAGCCATCCCGATATCCATCGGGGTTGTCCTGCGGCGTGCTCATGTAGCGTTCCTGGTAAATCGTGTCGGAAAGGCGCTGATCGGGAACCGGTGCCACCGACATGCCTGTGTGATAGATCTCCGGGTGCCGGAACATCATGTTCAGCGTCATCGAGCCGCCGCCACTCCACCCCCAAATGCCGATGCGTGAAGCATCGATGAAGGGCCATTCACGCATGATCCGTGCCGCCGCCGCCTGGTCCTGTGAAGCCAGCACTCCGATCTCGCCGTAGACGATCTTGCGCCAGTCGCGGCCGCGGGGCGCGGGTGTACCCCGGTTATCAACACTCGCGACCACATAGCCCTGCTGCGTCAGCATCAGGTGCCACAGATAGCGGCTACCGCCCCATCTATCGAGCACCGTCTGGCCCGCGGGCTCTCCATAGACGAAGAAGAACAGTGGGTATTGCTTGCTCGGGTCGAAATCGGGTGGCTTCATGATCCAGGCGTCGAGGGGCACTTTCTCTGCGGCCGTGGCAACGGCGTTCTCCGTAGTTGCGGTCTCATGCTCCGCGGCCGCTGATACCTCGATCTGGAAGAACTCGCTCTCGCCGCGGGCCAGCGCCTCGACATCAGCACGCAGCGCGGCGTTATCGACCATCACTCGTG
>CALAKE010000778.1 GCA_937922775.1 uncultured bacterium
ATCGACGGCCAGCCCATGTGGGTAGTCGAGCTGGCTGTTGCCGGCGCCGCGTGTTCCCCATTGGGTCAGGTAGACGGGCGGGGGCTCGGCCGGGACCGAAGTGGCTGCGACAAGAGAGAGCGCAAGAACCAAGAGACCGAATGGACGACTATGCTGAAGGCTCATCGACTACCTCCGTTCGCAGATGTGGCTCAGATCCGAGCTCCGGGATTCCCTCAGACTTCGCTGCTTTCCGCAGGGAGTAAGGATAATGCCGTCCCGGGCGTCGGGCTAGGTATGGACCGAAGATGGGGGGCTCCTCGTCCCATATCAAGACTCCCATCCACTCGCCCTAGAAGGGTGACCATGCCGGGTTGCCGTTTGATACTCCGCGGTCGTTTCCTGTACGTTCGGTACCCGACATCGTGAGTCGAACCTGGTTGGTTCCATCGATGCTCATCACGTAGATTTCCGTGACCCCATCTCGGGAGCTGTCAAAGACGATTTGCTTGCCGTCGGGCGACACGGTGGGGTTGGAGTCTTGCCCTGGACTGTTCGTCAGACGGCGTTTGTCGGAGCCGTCGACGTTCATGATGTAGATCTCGTAGTTGCCGTTCTGCGGCTCGCCGTCGACGTCCGTGGAGTAGACGATTTGCTTGCTGTCGGGGGTCCAGCTGGGCACCTCGTCGAGGGCGCGCGTGAAGGTGAGCCGCTGCTGATAGGTGCCGTCGACGGAGCTCGCGACGTAGATCTCCGGGTCGTCCCGGTCACGATCGGCCTCGAAGGCGATCCAGCGGCCGTCGGGTGACCAGGCGAGGAAGTTGTTCACCCGCCCCAGCGGATGGTCCTCGGTGAGCTGCGTCAAGTTGTATCCCCAATTGCCGGCCTCGACGTTTGTTCGCCATACCTGCGAGCTGCCGCTGCGGTCGGAATCGAAGGCGATCATCGAGCCATCGGGCGACCAGGAGGGCCCTCCGTCGTCGGCGGGATCGGTCGTCAGCCGCGTCACATTGGAGCCGTCGGCATCCATGATGTAGATGTCGCTGTTGCCGTCGCGCGATGAGGCGAAAGCGATGCGCGTGCCGTCGGGAGACCAGGTGGGGGCGCCGTCACGTCCCGGGTTGTTCGTCAGTCGAGTCTGGTTCGAGCCGTCGGCATCCATGACGTAGATCTCCGGGTTGCCGTCGCGGGTGGAGACGAATGCGATCTTCGAGCCGGTGGCGCTCTGGAGTGCGGAGACTTCAGAGACGGCGGGGGCAGCCGGGGAAACGAGTACCACCAGAGCGATCAGCGCGAGGGAGACGCCGCGCGCGGTTGTGGGGCTGGCGAAACGCTGGGTGGCAAGATGCATGGACTTCTCCGTTCCTCAGATGGGCGTGGTGTTCCGCCGCCAGGAAATGATTCGAAGCTGCTGCCGGCATTCTATGTCGTGAATTTCCTCGTAGACAGAGGACGCCAGGCCGGGTGACACTTGAAAGATGAGGATCCCGGGGCTACTTGCACTGCTGGGAGTATTGGTGCTCGCTGGCGCCAGCGCACCCGCCCAACTCACGGGCCGGTTTGACTACAGGCATGTCACCAAGGCGATCCGCTATCTGGAAGATCCCACCCCAGAAAACCTCCAGCTGTTGGCCGAGACCGAGGCCTCGCTGCACCTGAAGCGCCACTCCGATCGCACCGGCTACTACCCAGCGGCCGCTTCACCCCTCGACATTGCATCCGACCTCGTCAGCGAACCCGACGCACGCGAGAAGGTCGAGGCGGTGCGCAAGCTCCTGCTTATGGAGGTGCTCTTGGGGAGTCAGCGCGGAAGACAGATGTGCCTCTCGGAGGTAGTCCAATATGGGCCGTCGAATGCAAAGATCGAGGGGAAGCTCTTCTTCACGTGGGGTTACGACATCGGCGCCGCAGTGTGGCGCAACGCGTCACTGAACCTGACTCACCCCAAGTTCCTCCAGAACTCCTCCGAGATCTGGTACTACTGCATACACGAGCTTCATCACACACTTGTCATGCAGGAGCATCCGATGCCGCGCCTGGCCGACGTCGAGGATACGGTCGAGCTCTTCAACCTCGTCCAGTATCTGACGTTTCTCGAAGGCACAGCCGTATACGCTGCCTACGACGCGCGCTACGAGCGCGGGGCGCTGGCCGCCGACCCAGACTACGTTGCCCTCGAGGATCCTGAGGCAATGAACGAGTACGAGTTGGCGTACTTCCGGTTGTACCAGGAAATCGAGGAGCTCGACCGGCGTCGCCTCACCGATGATGACTGGGCGTTGCTCGACCAATTCTCCAGTGGCGATAGACTCTGGTACCGAGTTGGCGCCCGGATGGCGCAAACCATCGATAGGGTGAACGGTCGCGAGGCGCTGCGCGAGCTCATCAAGGAAGGGCCTGCCGACTTCTTCGAGGCCTACCGGGGCGCCCAGGCGCCGCACTAGAATCTGGGCGCCCGCTCGGCAAGCCATTCCGGCCATGCATCCAGAACAGGACCGTTTTCCCTTGATCGGCGAGACAGTCAGCCACTACGAAATCATCGAGGCCGTCGGCAGCGGCGGCATGGCCGACGTCTACCTCGCCGAAGACACCAAGCACCAGCGCCGCGTAGCCATCAAAGTTCTGCGCCAAGAGATGACGGCGGCCCTCGGCGCGCAGCGTTTCCTCGAAGAAATCAAGGTCACCGCCAACCTGCAGCACTCACACATCCTGCAGCTCTACGACTCGGGCGAATTTGAGGGCACTCCCTTCTACGTGATGCCCTACG
>CALAKE010000779.1 GCA_937922775.1 uncultured bacterium
CAGCGGCTGGCCGAGCTCGCCCTCCATGATCAGATCTTGGCCGAGTCCAATCTTGAGGATCCACTGGGTCGAGGCGACGTCGCCGAAAGCCGGAATCACACCGGGTTCGAGCTCCATCTCCAGCAGCTCCCACGGGTTGGGCTCATCTGAGATGGTGGCGGCGAACTCAAAGCCGCCCCGCTCGATCTGCTCCGAGGGAATCCCGAGGATCCCTGGTCTTTGCGGCCGATACAGGTTCAGGCAGCTCGCGTCGTCTCCAGGGAGGAGACGCAACGCCATGATGTCCACGCTCTCGAAATCAGCGCTGGCCTCGCCGCCGCCGGTTTCCTCGGGGAAGCCCAGCTCGTATCGGGCAGCGGCGCTGTTCAGGTCGTAAAACAGCGGCACGTCCGACGTGGCCACGAGGGCGTAACCGCCGCCGCCGATCTCGATCGTCTGTTCCTCGGACGCCGGGTCGCGCCGATTCGCCGCGACCAGCACGATAACGAAGCACGCGCAGGCAACGAGGGCGACGCTGAGGATGCTGCGCCCCGGATTCCAAGAGCTGTTGCGCGCCGCCATGCCGATGAAGGCCGCGGCGCCGGGCCGCGGCAGGCCACCGCGCATACTGCGGCACCAGATGGCGAACCAGCTCAGCCCGGCGATCAGAAGCAGCGCCCCGATGCTCATGGATATCGCCGGGGAAGTGGTCGAGCCGCTGATTGCGGCGTAGGCGAAGAGAGCCAGGGCGATGCCGCTGCTGCCATAGGCCACTACCGGTGTGAACCTGCCGAGACCGCGCCGACCTGCCATGGCGATGAAGAACGAACCTGCGAGCAACGAAGTGGCAGGTATGCGACCGAGCTTGCGCACTGTCCACCAGATCGACGCCAGTACGACGAGAACCGAGATCAACCAGCCGAGGATCAAGCTCAGCGGCGTCACATGCAGGAATAGAAGTGGCGTTCCGACCGCCGGCAGCCACAGCGTGCGGAGCCCCACCATCATCAGCCACCCGTAGGCGACTCCTCCAAGGAGTCCGAGCAGGGCACCGAACGCGGTGAGCATCATGCCTTCCCCCAGAAGCTGTCGCCGCACCTGGAGCATCCTGTAGCCGATCGCCAACCGTAGGCCGACCTCTCGGGCACGTTGCTCGACACCGAGGCTGAACAGGAGCCCGACGAGGAGTGCCGAAGAGATGATCAGGAAGAAGCTGAAGCCGATGAAGAGCCCGCCGAAATCGGTTGCCCCGGAGGCTGCGTTCAGCCCGTCCTCGCGTACGGTCAAGAGGCTGAATCCGAGCTCCTGCAGGTTGATCCGGGCCAGAAGCAGGCGGGTGAAACGGCTTTCGAATGCCCGTGTCGACTCGCGAGTACGTTGCTCCAGTCGCACCGATGTCGTGCTACCGAAGCGGGTGCTCCAGAGGAGCCGTGCTGTCTCCTCAGCAATGAAGGCTTTCGGGGTGGCTGCGTACTCGTCCCAGTAGGCCTCGTCTTCGGGGCGCACGAGCTCCAGGTCGACGGGGAATGGTGGATCCCACTGAGAGATATCGTCCGCTCCCTCGATGCCGGGGAACTCCGGAGTCAAACTACGGTCCACGGCCAGCTCCCCCATAGCGACCACCCCGGCCACGCGGAAAGCGCTGTCGCCGGTAATGAGCTCCTCATGAGGGCCAACGACGTAGTAAGCCATCTCCACCGTATCGCTCACGCTCGCACCGAGATCGCTGGCCGCCCACTCGTTCAGTAGGATCTCGTCGGATGCGAGGGGAGGGGCAGGGGAGCCATCGGTCAGAAGCAGTCTCTGAGATGAGCTCTCGAGCCCGCCGATCGCGCTAACGGTCGAGTAGGGCAGCAACCGGTCGCCCGCCCGCATCGAGTTGGCCAAGTAGGTTTGAACGCGGATCGCCGGGGCGCCGAGCTCGGCCGCAGTTTCCTCGATCGCGGTTACCAGGCCGGGCCGGAGGACGAACTCACGGCTCTCGACCACCATGTGGCCACCCGACCAATAGGTGTGCAGGCCGATGTCTTCGAGCGTAACGGCGTTCTGCAGCAACGAGGCGAGTGTCACTCTCGGTCCCTCGGCGGGTCCCTGGGTGGCGGTCGGGCGAGTTTCTCCGACCGCGATCAGCAGGCTGTTGGCCTTTCCCTGTTGCTCCACTGCCCTCTGCAGCTGCGGGAGCGATACATAGGCGTTCATCGGGAACGTCTGATGGGGGGTGAGGCCGAATCGACCCACGCCACGATCCGGTATCACCCGCGATACCGTGAGCCTCGAGCTCGCCACAGTATCCTCGACGGATCTGCCGCCGAGCAGCGTATCCTGCGGCACCTCGGTGCCGAGCTGGAAGAACAGGAGGAGCGGATCGCCTATGTTGGCATTCAGCTCCCGGGCCAGCGACTCGTTGATGATGACCGAGGGGAAGATCTGTCCGGCTTGGCGCTCGAAGCTCATGCTGGTGTCGAAGAGCGCCGCGAATCGCTCGTCGATGCCGAGCACACCTACCTGTGACGCTCGCGCCCGGGTGTCTGCCTGCACCACGCTGCCGCGGAGCAGGAGAGCCGGGGCAACTGACTCGAAGCTCGAGGCAGGGGTTCCCGGGTTCGAGGCAGGGGTTTCCGGGCCCACGACAGGTTCCCGACTAGAACCCAGCTCATCAGCCAGCTCCGCGCGGAAGAATCGCTCGGCCACCACGGCCAGCTCAATCTGTCCGAGCCGGTCGAGCGTCATGTCGGCGAGACTCCCGCGGACCGAATCGCCGACCAGCAGTGCTCCCGTCAGCACGGCGCTGTTCACGGCCACCGCCGCCAGGACCGCCAGGTTGATGCGCCAGTAGTGCCTCAGAGCTCGGAGCAACTTCCCTCCCGGAGCTCGAAGCGACGCTCGAAACGCGCCGCCAGCTCGAGGCTGTGGGTGACTACGATCAGGATGTGGTCTTCCTCCTTGTGCAGGTCAACGAGCAGCTCCGCCACAGAGCCCGCGGTTTCTACATCGAGGTTGCCGGTAGGCTCGTCGCACAACAGCAAACCCGGTCCGTTGATGAGTGCCCGGGCGATGGCCACGCGTTGACGTTCGCCTCCGGACAGCTCCGCGGGTTGGTGGTCGAGGCGGTGTGCGAGCCCTACCTTCTCGAGCAGACCGATCGCCTCATCACGACCCGCGCATGCCTTGCGCGGGAACGCCATCGTTGGCAGCAGTACGTTTTCCATGACGTTGTACTGTGGCAGCAGATGTGGGTCCTGGAACACGAAGCCGATCGACTGGTTGCGGAACTCGGCTAGCTCGGGCTCGGGCAGGCGAAAGAGCTCCTGGCCATCGATCTCGATCTTTCCGGCGCTGGGCACGTCGAGCGTGCCGATCAGGTGAAGAAGAGTGCTCTTTCCCGACCCTGACGGTCCAGTGACTGCCAGCGAGTGCCCGGAGGTCATCTCGAATGAGATGCCTCGCAACACCTCGACGCGCGCTTGTCGCGTGTCGAAGTGCTTTGATACTTCGAAGAGCTTCAAGTCCATGGAACGGACCTCCGTCGGGCGTCAATCGCCGGGTGTGGGCGCCTCGTCGAGCAAATCGGCGATGATCGGGGGAATAGGTATCGCCCGCATCCCGATCTCCGGATCGAGCTCGCAGCAAGCCGCGGTGAGGGTGCCGCGCGCGATGAGC
>CALAKE010000780.1 GCA_937922775.1 uncultured bacterium
CACTGCAGGTCAGCGAGATCAGCCGCAGTCATCTGGTGTTGACCAGTCCGATTGCCGGCGCCGCTGGTTTCGCCTCCTCCCGGCTCCTGGAGCGCCATGGGCTCTGGTTTTGCTCCCGGCGGGTGACCAGCAGTGGCCCCGACAGGAGCCAGTGCGATGATCAGAAACGCGGTGGCGACAATTCGCGTAATCCCGTGGATGGAGGAAGACGGAGAAGGGTGTAACTGGCTTGTGGACCGCATGGGCTGGCTCCCTCTCGAGGTCAATGACGGATGTGAAAGCAATCACACCATTGACCCGCGGTCATGACAAGGGGCCGGCCCCTCAGGCGGTTTCGGCAGCCTCCTGAAACGTGGGAGCCATGCGCGCCAGCTCGATCAGGTGAGAGTAGGCCTCGTCCGTGAGCCACCAGTGGGCGTCGCCATCCTCGAGCATGATCTGACGCAAGTACCCATCCTGACGCAAGAAACGCTGGCACTGGACGTCGCCGACGTCTTCCAGCATACCGACGTCCACCCGGTGCAGAACCATTTGACCGCGAGACAAGCGGGCCCCGTCGAGAGCGGCGAGCCAACGCCCGACGCCCGCGGTCAGATTCTGCCCATAGGCGAGCTCCAGCCAGTGGCGTAGCGACAGCCGCGCCTGTGATGCCGCTGATTGCGACTCCCCGGCGATGAACGCGAAGAATACGATCATCAAGTCGATGAAGAGCGCGATGAACGCGAACACGATCGCCGAAGGCGTGCGAGCGACTACCAGATCGCTGACGGCGCGTTGCCAGTACTCCTCTTCTTCGAGCGGGCTCGTGTCGAGGATGGCAGCGTCGACCTCTCGCGTTCGGAATTCGCCGTTCACCTCGCGCACCCGTTCGGTCGCGAGGGATGACGAGGCCCTGGCGTAGCGCTCACGTAACGATTCCTGATTGACATCCGTCTCGCCGCTCAGTCCGGCGATCTCGTTGTCGAGGACCTCGAGGGACGCACCCAGCTCGGTCTGCATTTGCTGGATGCGCGGCAAGACGCTGCTCAGGAATCGGTAGCGCTCTCCTGTGCCGCTCTTGACCGTACTCAGATCGGCGGCAAGGTCCGATTCGCCAATGATCTTCTGCAGATAGGGATTCGAGAGATTACGCAGGCCGCCGCCGGTCGCCTCCTCGGTTTCGATCCGCTGACGCAACTCGGCCTCCGCCTCGCGCAAGGTCCCGAGCGCGCCGGCCGTCTGGGTACGCATATCCGCCAGGTAGCCACGCAGCGACTCGTACCGCTCGATCTGGCGCTCCTTGGCGATCGTCTCCTCGCTGTAGCCGCGAAAATAGAAGACGTACGAGGTAAAGCTCGACATCAGCACCGTCACCACGACGATGAAGCCGAGGATCGGGCGAAGCGAGGGACGCTCGCGGAACGCGAGCGTAGACGTGACCATCCCGAGCTGGATAATGCACGCCAAACCGAGCGCCGCGAGGATCGAGTAGGTGAAGTCCGGGAAAATCTCGGAGATGCCGTTGAAAGTGCTGTACCCCGAGACGAGAAGCCCTATTGCTGCGGCGATAGCGGGGAACGTATGAACGGGCGATTTGACGAAGCGAACCAGAACGCGAAACATCGGAGGCTCCTTACCTGTTACGCCTCCCGTTTCTGTCTACTGATTTCGTCTTCCCGGATCGACCAGCGCCGCATCACCCCTGATCGCGCGCCGGACGTTCGCCCCGTCCGAAGAGACAGAAAACATACCACGACCTTCCACCTATCTAGACTCCGGTTGACGGAAAAAGGTTTCATGCCGGGGGGCGTTTTTCTTCCCATATCGGACGTGGCGGGGCGCCGTTGAGGCCCGACCATGATCGATAGACCAGCGTCAAGATGGCTCTACCGTCGGATCCGACCTCAGACCCAGGAACTCCAGGGTGCGCTCCACCATGTACGCGTGGAACGGATTCCAGCGCAGCCGGAGGAGCTCGGAGTCAGGAATCGCGAGCAGCCCGCGCTCGCCGTAGAGCGCCACGTTGCCCAGATGTAGAGGAGAGACTCCCATCGGATCTGAACCATACAGCGGATCGTCCGGGGGAAAGGGCAGGGCGACGTGTGACAGTGAGTACACTCCCGGGGGCCAGGAGATCCCAAGCTCGATTTCCGTCACCTGCCCCTCGCCAGGGGGAGTGCGGTTGGCACGTACTGACTTGCCCTCATCGCCGTCGTTGGTCACGAGTGTCAGCACGAATTCGCCCTTCGCGCTTTGCAGGACAGATGCCATGTCTCTGCCTGGATTCGCCGTCAGAATGGGCCCCAACTCCACGTCCCGATTGATGTCGAACACGATTAGCTCGTCATTCACAGAAGGGAGGCGCTCGAACAGCCCGGTGACCAAGGCCGTTGCCGATACGGTCGCATCGACGAGCGACTGGAAGGCCAAGATAGGAGCAATCCCCTCGAGGGTGCCTGTGTTGGCCAGCCTCGTAATCCGTGCCTGAATCTCCCCAGTCAGGTCGTGGGCCAGCCTGGCCGCGTTGAGGGCGAAGGACTGGTACTTGTAGGGGTCGTACTCAGGCCGGATGGAGTTCCAGGCGAGCTTCTCAAAGCCCAAGAGTCGGCCCAGTCGTTCCTGCCAGATAGCGAGCGCGGCCAGTCTGTCGACTCCGATTTCCGGTGAGATCAGGACCACGCCACTCGGAGCCGGCAACGACGGATCCTCGAGCGCGGAGAGGGCGTACAGCACGGCGAGAGCTCCGCCGTTCGAGTAACCCAGCAGGTAGAGGGGACGGTCACCGCTCTTTTTTTGCACATGGATGGCGGCTAGTCGCACGGCGGCGTCCATATCCTCCCAGTCGACCCGCAGCAGTCCCGAGGGAGCCGTGCCATGGCCCGGCACCCGGAGTCCCACTACCCAGGCGCCCTCTGCACGCAGGCGCTGGCCCAGGCTCCGCATGCTGTAGGGCGAGTCCGTCAGGCCGTGCAACAAGAGCACCCCGACCCGAGGGTCTTCAACCGGGAGCTCGAAGCTCCGATTCCAGTTCGTGTCCCAGCGCTCCGGATCCGATCGACTTCCCCGATGGAAGCGGTTGATCAAGCGCTGGTCCTCGGCCGCTATCTGGCCGTACACCTCGTCGTCGAGCTGGGCAAACAACCGCTCTTCCAGGACGAGGTACTCCTCGAAGCTGTCCACGTCCGAGCCGGCGGTGAACTCCTCGTCGAGGTCGGCCTCGTGCCAAACCTTCAGATCGGGCCGGCTCTCGAGCTGCATGACCATGAGGACGACGCCGACCATAGCACCGCCGGCGAGGCCATAGCCCAGCGCCCGGGCGACCCTCTTGAGCGTCGCCCATGTGAAGCGGCGGGTCGCGACTAGGCTCCTGATCCAGCTCGACTGTGAGTTGGTCACCTGCTGACTGGGCTCTTCCATGCGCTCATGATAGCCAATGACCCCCCGCCGGTCGCGGGGCATCGAAGATGGGAGCGGGAACTACCGAGAGCATGAGGACGACAGTCTACTGCCCTGATGGCACCAACTGCTTCAACTCATCGAACCAGTTGAGGACGACGACAAAGCTCTCGCCCGTGGCCCACTGTGATTCGCCTCCCCCGTAGTTGAGCAGCAGGAACCGACCGTTCCGCGTGACATCGTAGGAACCGGCGTTCTGGGGGGGACAGAAGAACAGGCCTCTTGACAGCTCGACGTGCGGTGGTCCGGCAGAGAACCGTGATCCTTCCTCGACGTCAACCGCCATCATGTCGAACTCCCCGCGATAGAAGAGTTGCTTCCCATCACGAGACCAAACGGGCTCCAATCCTCCCTCGCGCGAGATCTGAATGCGTGGTCCGAGGTCGGGAAAGGATCGAACGTAGACCTCTCGCTGGCCAGACTCGTTCGACGTGTAGGCGATCCACCTGCCGTCAGGAGAGAACTTTGCGGACGATTCACTGGTCTCGCCCTCCAGGAGAAGCTGCGCATCACTTTCCTCGGTCAGGAACAGGAGGCCGATGTCGAGGGCACCTGCCGTCTCCGCGTCGGTCTCAGCGAAAAG
The DNA here is from genome assembly GCA_937922775.1 of uncultured bacterium. Classification (GTDB taxonomy): domain Bacteria; phylum Acidobacteriota; class UBA890; order UBA890; family UBA890; genus CALAKE01. The sequence goes on from CALAKE010000780.1 coordinate 4,019, forward strand.
CAACCACTCACCGTCATGCGATATGGAGCGCACGAGTTGATGAGACTCCCTCTCGAGCACGAGCTCTGGGGGACCGCTAGCGTCCGCGCGCCGGCGCCAGATCTCGTAGTTGCCGCTCTCATCGGACGAGAAGTAGATCCATCTTCCGTCTGGAGACCACTCGAACGACCTTGTGTTGTGGTCAGGCGTCAGCAGAGAGAATACCTCCCGCTCCACGTCCAGAGTCCAGATACTCCGGCGGTCCTCAGTCTCCTCGAGCCCGAAAGCTACGGTCCGTTCGTCCGGCGACAGCCGCGGGGTCCAGACAGTTCCCGGCCGATTCAACCTGATCGCACGCTCGACGACCCCTTGGCTGTCACGCCACTCCAGGCGGATCGCGAACTCCTCCCCCGCGTCGCCCGCGTAGATGAGCGTGCCTTCGTCTGAGAGGGTCATGTGTGCGGCCGCGCCCAGGAACATCCGGATCCGGTTCACCACGGGAGCCGGTTGCCCCCTGAGCTCGAGGGTCGGCGCGTCAAAGGGCACTGCCCACAAGGACCCTTCGAATGCGTAGAGAAGATGGCCCGTGGGCAAATACCTTGCGTGGCCGCCTGGTTCTATCAAGACCCTCTTCTCACCACTGTCCAGGGAAAGGGCCATGACGCGGTTGGGAGCAGCTCGAAGTGTTCCCATGTCCAGGAACAGAATTGATCTCTCGCCCGGGAGGTGCTGC
>CALAKE010000781.1 GCA_937922775.1 uncultured bacterium
CGTTCCTCAGGACGGCGGCGGGATCCACGTTGGAGGCGCGTCGCGCCGGGATGTAGGCGGCGGCCAACGCGACGGCGGTCAGGATCAAGGCCACGGCCGCAAGGGTAAGCGGCTCGGTGGCGCTCACCCCGTAGAGGCTGCTCTGCAGCATGCGAGTGACGAGCAAAGCCCCGGCCAGTCCAAGACCGAGACCAATGAGGGTGAGCTTGAGGCCCTGCCCACAAACCATGCCCAGCACCTTGCCTCGCTCGGCGCCGAGCGCCATGCGGATGGCGATCTCGCCGGCGCGCTCGGCGACCGAATAGGCCATCACGCCGTAGATGCCGACCGCCGCCAGCACTAGCGCCATGGCGCTGAAGATGATCAGCAGGCCGCGCATGGCGGTGTAGGTCGACAGACGTGCTTCGATAACATCGTTCATCGTGCGCACCAGCGTTAGGGGCTGCTCGGGGTCCATCTGCTCGACCTCGTGGCGCAGCGACGCCACCAGGGCGGCTGGGTCGTTGGCCGTTTTCACCATCAGGTAGCCGCCATACCCCCAGCTACGCGGCCTCTGCCGGAAGGGAACGTAGGCCTGGATGCGGCCGGCTTCCTCGAGCTGATAGTGGCGGACGTGGCGCGTCACGCCAACGACGGTGCGGTACACCGGCTCCGGATCTGCATCCTCTGGGGCGCCTTCGGGGAGCTCCCGCTCCATGGTGAGCTGCTTGCCGATGGGATCCTCGCCGGGCCAGTACTTCTCGGCCATGGTCTCATCGACGATGACGACGCGCTGCGCCCCGACCACGTCACGCTCGTCGAACTTGCGGCCTCTCAGGATCTCGATGCCGAGCACGTCGAAGTGGTCGATGCCGGCCATGTAGAACTGCACGGAGTCTCGCTGGTCGTCATCGTAGGGGTCGATACCCTCCGGGGAGATGCTCGTCTCCCAGCTACTCCCGCCCAGGGGCACGACCTGGCTCACCGAGGCATGCTGCACGCCGGGCAACGCCTTCGCGCGCTCGGTGATCTCGGCGAAGAAGGCGTGCCATTTCTCTGCAGTGTCGTACTTGCTTCCGGGTAGCGGTATGCGGGCGGTGAGCACGTTCGCCTCATCGAAGCCTTTGTCGACGCGGTGCAACTCGCCCATGCTCTTGATCAGCAGGCCGGCGCCTGCGAGCAGCATCAGCGACAGGGCGATCTCGGCGATGACCAGTGTGGAGGTTAGCTTGCGACGGTCGCCTCCGGCGCTGCCGCGACCGCCTTCCTTGAGTGTGGAGACGATATCGTGGCGCACCGCCCGCAGCGCCGGCGCCAGGCCGAACAGCAGGCCGGTCAACAGCGACAACACCAGGGTGAAGGAGAGCACCGGGGTGTTCATGCCGATGCGCTGCGCCACCATGCCGGGAACACCATCGGGCAAACCGGAGACCATGGCGGTGATGGCGGCAGCGGCAAGGCCGACACCGACCAGCCCGCCGGCCAGCCCCAGCAACAGGCATTCGGTCAGGAGCTGTCGCACCACGCGGCCACGGCCGGCGCCGAGCGCGGTGCGGACGGCGAGCTCGCGGTTGCGCCCTTCGGCGCGCACCAGCAGTAGGTTGGCGACGTTGGCGCAGGCGATCAGCAGCACCAGCCCAACCGCCCCCATGAGGATGAATACCGGTGTTCGCGCATCGCCCACGAACAGCTCGGCGAGGGTCACGAGCTCGGCGGTGGCGGCGGTCGGGTCTTCGTCGGCCTGGATCCGGGCAACGATCTGGTTGAGATCGGCCTGTGCCTGCTGCAGTGAGACGCCGTCAGCGAGGCGCGCGACCGCCCAGGTGCCCGACGAGCTGCCGCGCGTATCCCACTCCAGGTCGTCGGCGAACAGCCCCATCGGGATGAACACCTCGTCGTCGGGCGAGGGGAAGGCGAACTCCGGCGGCAGGATGCCGACGATCGTGTAGGGCACCCCGTCGAGCGTGATCGCGTCGCCGAGGGCACTTTCCTGGCCGCCCATGCGGTTGCGCCAGAAGCCGTTGCTCACCACCGCGATGGGTACGGCCCCCGGCTCGCTCTCCGCGGCGGTGATCAGGCGCCCTCGCGCGGCATCGACGCGCAGGGTCTCGAAGAACTCACCCAGCACCCAGCGCGCGCGCACGACCTCGGGTCGGTCCACTCCGGTGAGCACCGCGTTGGAGCCCAGCGAGGCTCCGAACGATTCCCACGATTGCGCCTGCTCCTTCCAGTCGTAGTAGTTGGGGATCGACAGCGAGATGCCGAAGCCGCGGTAGGAGATTGGGTTGGGGCTGACCAGCCGATCGGCCTCCTCAAAGGGCAATGGATCGAGCAACACGGCATGGGCGACGCTGAAGACCGCGGTGTTGGCTGCAATCCCCAGCCCCAGCGTCAACACGACCGCGGCGGTGAATGCGGGGCGCTTGAGCAGAGTGCGGGCGGCGTAGCGGATGTCTTGCCAGAACGTGTCCATTTACGGCTTTCCTCTCGCGCGAGTGACCGACTTATTATGCTCCGCGACGGCAGGCCGGAGCTTAGCCGAGGCGGCAAGCCCGAGCTGCACCGAGGCGGCAGGCCCAAGCTGCACCGAGGCGGATTCGAATCTATTACAGGGTAGTTCTTCGTTAGATGATCAAACCGCGAGTGAGGTTTGAAACTCTCTCCGCTCTCCGGCCCCGTGTGTGACCCCGCCCACACGCGGGCCTCGAAGCACCTGTCCACTCGCGGGCCTCGAAGCAGCTGCACGCTGGAGTGTCGTAGCCAGTGACAGCGGCCGCCAGCCATAGAGGCGCGGCGTCACCCGGCCGAGTCGATCAGCTTGCCGCCCGCGTCGGAATCCCCGCGATCTCATCAGCTAGCGCGTGGCGCGCCCGCCACAGATCGTGGGCGCTCTGCATCTCGAGCCACAGCTCGGCCCCGTTGCCGCAGTATTTGCCCAGCCGCATTGCCATCTCCGCCGTGATCGACCGCTCTTCCCGCAGGATCATGTAGAGCTGCTGTCGGCTGACGCCCATCTCCCGGGCGGCCTGAGTGATACTGACCCCCATTGCGGGAAGCACCGCCTCTCGCAGCAGGCCTCCCGGGTGACTCGGCTCCCTCGTTCTCCGTTGGCTCACTGTCGATATCCTCCGTGCTCCTGCCCAGGAATCGGCATCAGTGGTATTGCTCCAGGTCCACCGCCAGCGCATCACCGTCTTCAAGCTCGAACGTGATGCACCAGGGGCCGTTCACGTGGATCGAATACCGCACCGGCCTGTGTCCCTTCAATCGATGGAAATCGAGCCCGGGTATGTTCAAATCCGAAGGCTTGCTAGCAGCATCGAGGGCATCGAGCACGAGCACCGCCCGTCTTTTCAGATCCGGGCGAACTCGGCGGCTATCGCCCGTGCGAAACAACTCTCTCAGCCCCTTGTGCCGCCAGGTCCGGATCACCTGAAATGTAAACCCTTGGTTGACATATGTCAACAGTGAGTTGACACATGATAGAAACCGCAAGTGTGTCTACACTCGATGAGATGGCCAGGGGTTGTCAGCTGTCCGGCGCAGCCACACCCAGAATGGGCGGGGATTTGACGGCATTCGCGGCGCAGGTGACACGACCAGCGTGACGGCGCCGTATCTACCATCAATAAGCTCGCCTAGGCGCTGGGGGTGACCGTCGACGATTTGGTCGGCTAGCCGAAACTGCCGCTCTTGCCTGGGAGCCAGCCGAAACAACCCGCCTCCGTTGTCCTCTCCCCGATCTTGCAGTAGGTTTCTAATTCAGATTCGGCTATCCGCGTTTCTGCGCCGGAGGAGGGAGGGCAATGTCAGCCGCTGCTTCCCGAGAACTCATCTCGTTCGGGCCGTTCGAGTTCGAAGCGGCTTCTGGGTTGCTGTATCAGGAGGAGCAGGAGATCCTGCTGCCCATACGGGTGGCGAAGGTGCTGGAGATCCTTCTCCTGCGGCCCGGCGAGGTGCTCTCGAAGGACGAGCTGATGACCGAGGTGTGGCAAGACGCCTTCGTTGGCGAGGACTCGCTGACCCAGGCGATCAGCATGGTGCGCTCCGCCCTCGGCGATGATCCCCGCGATCCCACCTTCATCCAGACGATCCCGAAGAGGGGCTATCGGTTTATTGCCGAGGTGGGGGCCGCTGATGGGCCTTCTCATGCCGAATTGGTCGGCTTTGAGTCCGCGGGCGATCCTGGGATCGAGAAGGATGATTCCACCCCGTCAGTGTTGGCTGGCGCCAACCTTGGGGGCTTCGAGATCCGCGATGAGCTTGGCTCCGGGGCGATGGGGGTCGTCTACCGGGCTCGGGATACGGTGCTAGAGCGGGAGGTGGCGCTGAAGGTCCTGCCCGAGGATTTCGTTTCTGATCCCGATCGGGTGGCTTGCTTCGAGCGCGAGGCGAAGCTGCTGGCGGCCGTCTCCCACCCCAACATTGC